>JAJPOQ010000151.1 GCA_021232515.1 Lentisphaeraceae bacterium | reverse complement strand
ATACTGGCAACTTTCTGATCCGCACTGAAATAGCGTCGTTTATTAGACATATTTTACTTCCTTATAGAGTTATTACGGTCTTATAGTAATGTATCTAACAGAAAATGGGGTGTTGTCTAATTCCTACTGAGGCGTAACAACCAATCAAATCTTAAAGTATTTTAAATAAAAAGTTATTTAGTAATAGAGAAGTTTCCCTTATTCGTTCTTATTTAATCTCTTAGGAGTCAAACATTAATTAAGAATCTTAAGGGAGAAGGGAAGATAAATACATATTCTACAATCTAGGTGTGGACACAGTGACACCTTATTTATTATTATTCTAGGAAATACTTAAAGGAGTTTGAAATGTTGGCAGTCACAAAGAGTCTTAAAAGGTTTGCCTTAGTAGAGGTAATGCTTAGTGCTGCTGTATTAGCTATTTTGGCTGTTTTGGTGATACCATTTTTCAATCGTGCAAATAGTAAAAGCCGTTTCATTTCTTGGAATAACCAAAAGAGTCTTGTTTTGAATGATGGCGATTTGGACTTGTACTATGATTTTGCTGATGCTGAAGGGAAGATCGTCAGAAATCTCGCTAGAGGGATCCATAAGCAAGAGTATGATCCTATTAACTTCGATGGACGTCTTCACAACGCCGCTGTATGGGGTACTGGGCGTTGGCAAATGAAGCCAGCTTTAGAGTTTGATGGCCAAAGTGGTTACCTTTCAGGGAATGCTGAATTCTCTAAAGTTTCTCAATCGTTTAATTTCTGGTGTAAGTCAGATGGCCAAAGTGGCGGATTGTTTATGACTAGCCGAAGAAGGAATCTGGATAGCTTTGCTGGATTGTCGATTCAACTCAAAAATGGCGTATTGACTTCCACAGTTGGGAAAAGTGTTATTTCAACGAAACAACCTCTAGAGAAAAGTAAATGGATGATGGTTACTTTGACAACTGGGGTGAAATTCAAAAAGTCTTCAGTTTATCTAAACGGAGAGTTGCTTGGAGAGGTTGATTCTTTGTTGCCTCAGAAGAGAAAGCAAGGAAGCTTTATTATTGGCTTTACTCCTGTAGGAGGCTTTTTCGATGGGAAAGTAGGGGAGTTTATGTCTTGGTCGCGAGAATTATCTGCAAGTGAAATTCAAAAGCTCTACAAGGAGACACATCCTTAGTGTCTGAGAGAAGCCGAAGCTCCTCTCATATAAGTAGCTTAGTAAAGTTTCAAACACTTCATTTCGTTTTGATCTCTAACAACTAATAAGCCATTTGAGTAGGCGATAGGTGCCCAGACATTTTTTCCTTTTCCTGTTAGTACTTTATGTCTAGAGATTTCCTTGTAGCTAGAAGAGTTTGCTTTGCTCATGATGAGCTCACCAGAGTCTCCATCAAGAGCTACCAAAGTATCATTAATGAGGATTACATTGCCACGACTTAGGTTTGGCTTTTCTCCTGTATGCCACTTGGTGTTGCCCTTAAGGTCAATACAGGTTAAACCTTGCTTCTTTACTCTTTTTTTAAGGTTCGCATTTTCGTTGAAGTTTGCGTAGATATAACCGTTAGAAAAGATAGGGGCGTGGATTTGAGAACCTGTTTCTTTAAGCCTAAAGAGTTCTTTGACTTTACCAGATTTACTAACTTGAATCATGACTGATCCAGCTTCGTAGCCACCTGTGATAAACAACTTGTCTTGGCTTACAACAACTGGTGAAGGGATTGCCCATTTAACTTTGTAACCACTCCATTCCCAAATGATTTTACCAGAGCTTGGGTTTATACCAGCAATAGAGTCACTTGAAAGTTGGAGAAGCATTTCTTGGTTCATAAAGTTAACTAAAATAGGGGATGCATATCCATCTTTTGAACCTATGTCTTTGGTTTTCCAAACTTCTTTACCAGTTGCTTGGTTAAGAGCAATAACACCAGCTTTATTTGTGAGAGGTGCAAATATAACGGTGTCTTTATAAACAATTGGCGATTGTCCAAAGCCCCAGTTTTCTGCTTTAGCTCCCCATTCTTTCATTATATTTTTCTTCCAAACCATCTTGCCTGTCTTTTTGTCGGTACAGACTACATCACCCATACAGCCCATGGTGAAAACAAATTTGTCAGAAACAGCAGGGATTGATCGAGAACCATTATAGCCAAAACGACCTTCATGTTTATAGGAGTTTTCCCACTTGAGCTTTCCGGATTTAAGATCAAAACATTTTACTATGTCGAGTTCGTCATCTTGACGATCTAAAATAAAAGCTTCTGTGCCGCTGATGGATGCACCTCCAAAACCTTGACCAACTTTTACAGACCAAAGCTCTTTAGGCTTTTTTGTGCTTTGCTTAAATTTACTATCTGTTACTTTGCCTGTTCTGTCTGGCCCGAGGAATTGTGGCCAGTCAGCAGATGCATTGGTTGAGATCAAGCAGGCAAGAGCTGCCGTATACAATTGACGCATTTTGTACTCCATTTAATTAACGGTCATGCAGCAAAAGGATCAACACACTGCATATTCTAATTTTCACAAACAATGAATTATAATACTAACGAAGACCTTTAAATTTTACAACACTTGATAAAAAGAATTAAAATTTAAGTGAATTCTACTGATCGTAAAAATTTAAATTCGACCTTAAAATCCCCAATGATAGCTTGTGATAGTATAAGATAGTTATTTTTTGTGTTGATATTTTAGCTTAGAATTGTTAATATTAAGCACAAATAAATTTGAGATGATTATAAATGTGGTTTAAGCAGTTAAATGCAGTCTTTAAAAATGCCTTTAAGGTGGGTGCATCCGATCCATTTTATTTGGTGATAAGTTTAGCATTGGTGCTTTTAATGGCCTTGGCAGCCTCGATGCCAAGCATAGGCGATGCAGAACACACAAGGATGGTTCGAGATCAGACTCACTCGATAATTTTTATTTGTGGAGCTTTGGCAGGAGCTTTTGGTTTAATTCGTGTGGTGACAGATGATATTCGCCGTGGCGCAGGAGCTATTTTGATGAGTAGACCAATAAGTGGTACCGTTTTAATCTTGGGGAAGCTATTAGGCGTGCTTGCTTGTGTGGCTATTTTAGTAACCACAGGCGCTGCTGCTTATTTATGGATTTCTGAAATAGCGCATGATCATGAGTTTTTAAACACTCAAAGTTTAGTCATTTATATCGTTGCTATCATTCTCGCATTGTGCTCAGGTGCAGCAAGGCAATATATGTTTGGCAGTAATTTTAGTTTGTATACGAGCTTATCCCTCTGTGTTTTGATGCTTTTAGGAGTAGGCTTCAGAGTTGCTATCTCAGGTAAAGGCGATTTTGACTTTTTAGGACTTCAGAGCTGCTTGCTTCTATTTATGGCTTTGGTGACTTTCTGTGCGACAGTTCAAGTTCTCGCCGTTATTGCCGATTCTGCATTAGTTTTTGGTGGCGCTATTATTGTTTTTTTCTTAGGCTTGATCTCAACTTACTTAACGACCAATCTACTCGGAGATTCATTTGGACAGGTGATCGGAGCGATATTGCCAAATTGGCAGTTGTTTTGGATTTTAGAGAGTATTGGCTTGGGGCAAAATGTATCTATTAGTTATTTTGTCGGTTGTGCAGTTCAAATGCTTTTATATGTAGGCTTGTATGTCATGGCGTCGATCTCGTTGTTTGAGCGTACAGAAATCAAAGGTGTGACTTAGATTATGGAAAAACAGCAAAAGTTTAGTTTTATGGCAGCCCTTTTTCAGCTTTTTATGGCTGCGATTGTCATTGGACTGTGGATTAAGTATAGGGCTTCTTTGCCCAGTTTATTTATGTTACAGGGCGCAAATGCTCTTTTTATTGGTTTTATTATCAGTGTTTTAGCTTGGCGTCACAATGCTCTTGCATGGAAGGCATTTGCCGAGAAAAGAGATAGAGAGCTCAGCTCATCAGAAAAAAATATTTTCGATGAAAATGAATCCTTTGCGGGCCGACTAGAAAAATCATTTCTCCAATTCAATAAGGCGTTGCTGCCGGTAGTGTTGATTCTCATCAGTGCTTTGGAAGTGTTTTTATCACTCAGACTATATTTCTCAGAAGTGCCAGAATTAGTTCAAAGTAAATCAACGATCTTGGTTCCTGTTGCAGTTTTTTATTCACTTTCATTACTACTCTTCCTGCTTGGAAAGTTCACTTCAGGTTTAGCTCATAATGAAAGGCAGGTGTTTCTTAAGCCAGTCTGTGGTTACCTCCTATATGGATCATTTACATTATTTGTTGGTGCTACATGTGCTCTTTTATATCACTTTGAGGTAGAGCAACCAATTTCGTGGTTTGTAAGTTGTTCAGTAATTTTCAGTTGCCTTTTAGCTGTAGAGAGAATGCTTCTTTGGTTAGTGGACCTATATAGGCCAAAGAGCAGTACTGAAGTTTATCAGCCGGTTTATGAGAGTCGAATTTTAGCACTGTTTAGTCAGCCTAAAGGTGTTCTCGGGAACTTGGCGGCAATGGTTGAGTATCAATTTGGCGTAAAAGTTTCAGAGTCGCTATTTGCCAGCTCTCTAAAGAAAATCGTTTTGCCGTATGTTTGTATTCAGGTTTTAACTCTGTTTGCCTTGTCATCATTTACTTACATAAAACCGCATGAAAATGCTTTGAAAATGTCGTGGGGAGATCAGAGTTTTGAGTTGTTGCCTCCAGGTTTACATATAACCGCGCCTTGGCCAATCAGTTCAGTTGAGCGCTTTGACGTACAGAGAATAAAAGAATTGAATCTGACTCCGAGTCAAAAGTTTGATGAAGCAGAAGAAGAGTCAGTAATTGATTCTTGGGACCTTAAAAAGTACGATGAGCTTTTGAATATGGGTTCACAAGTAAGTGATGGCAATAAAGTAACCCAGAACTTAGCCGTTCTTAACGTGAAGCTAAGCTACAGAATCTCAGATGTGCTTAAATACAGAAGTGCATACATAGACTCAGAAAAAGCACTTTTGATGAGTGGGCGTAAAGTTCTAAGTCAAGCACTTTTAGAAAGTAGTTTTTCTGAGACTCTTCAAAACGGTTTAGGAGAGTTTACGGCTCAATTAAAAGAAAAGTTAAGTGCTTTGGCAGATGCAGAATATGGCATCGAGATCATAGATGTAGCGATTGTGAATTTCCAGCCTCCAGCAGATGTAGCTCCGATTTATCAAGATGTGTACGCGGCTAGCCAAGATAAACTCCGCTTCATAACAGAAGCCGAAAAGTATAATTCGTCATTATTAAATCTTGCTGAGTTAGAAGCAGACAAGATGCTCAAGAATCAGAAAGCAGAAACTGTTTTGAAAAAGATGTTATTGGAAAAGGAGCTTGAGGCCTTTAAAGCACAAAGCGCGATGTTTAGAAAAATGCCCATTTTATTTAGAGCTGTAGCACAAATGAACGCGCTAGAAGGTGTGCTAAGAGATGTGCGAAAAGTAGTCAATTTAACAGAAGCTAAAAACGAAGTAATTACCCTAGAGCTGAAAAAAGCAACCCCAGATTTATTGGAGCTAGAATAGTATGAAAAATAATAAGATAACCATTTTTATAAGTTCGCTAACTTTACTCATAGTCCTAACCGTTATGTGTACCTTTCAATTGAAAGTTGATGAAGTCGCGGTTGTTACTACCTTTGGGAGTCCTAAGGCAATCAATAAGCCGGGTTTGTATTTTAGGTGGCCTTGGCCTGTTCAAAAGTTAATCAAGATTGACTCTCGTAAACAGCTTTTTCAGGGGCGCGAGCGAGAAACTATGACAAAAGATAATATAAACATCATTGTTAAACTCTTCGTTGTTTGGTCGGTTAATAGCGATAATCCTCTTGAGTTTTATAAAAAGGTCGGTGAAGGGGCAAAAGATGCCGAGCGTCAGATCGCCTCTTTAGTTGAGAGTAAGCAGGAAACAGTTATCCGAAGTTATGCTTTGAATGACTTTTTAAACTCAACCGGTGGTTCAAAGATTTCAAAAATAGAAGGCGAACTTAAACAGGCGATTAATGATGTTACTAGCGATAAATATGGATTGACGGTTCATAAAGTTGCTTTGACGAAAATAAGTCTTCATGAAAAAAATAGTGAAAGTGTTTTAGCTCGGATGAAACAAGAGCAGAGTAAGATCGCTGCTGAAATTCGTTCGACAGCAGAAAAAGAAGCACAGTTAAAGAGAAATGAAGCAGATACTAAACGTGCAGAGATACTTGCTGCAGCTGAAGCTGAATCTAAGCAGATTCGAGATGAGGTAAGAGTTAAATCTGCAGAGCTATTTGCAAATAACCAACAAGATCAGGACTTCGCAGCTTTCCTTCGTCAATTGGATGCTCTTAAGGAAATAATGAAAACTCAGACGACGGCGTTCTTAAGCCCTGATGTACCGCCATTTGACCTCTTTAAAAAAGAAGTTCCTTCTAATGAGGATAAAAAGTAAATGAGCGAGTCGCTTAAAGATAAACACGAGAGTGGAGGGCTTAAGGCATTGAAAGATGCTCTTAAGACGACATCTCTTATTCTTAAGGTGTCGATGGTTTTCTTAGTCTTTGCTTTCTTATTTAGCGGAATGACAAACCTTGAGCAGTATGAAAAGGCTGTTGTTTTAAGGTTTGGAGCTGAAGACGATGCAGTCAGAGAAAAGGCAGGCTTTCAGTTCGCACTACCTTACCCTGTTGATCAGGTAATTGTTGTGCCAGCAGGCAGAACCCAGAGCCTTGTTTCCTCAACCTTTATGTATCAAAAAAATAATAGAAATACAGTCTCTCCCTTTCTTAAGCCAGGAGTAGACGGCTACTTACTCACTTCAGACGGCAATGTACTTCATTGTGAATCGACGATGAAGTACCAAGTACAAGACGTTAGTAACTTCCTTTTTTCTTGTAATGCGGATCAGCGTGACGAGATACTTAAAGGTCTATTGGATAATGCAGTTTTTCAGGCTGTTGCTAAGTTGACTTTGGAAGAAGCTTTGAATAAAAAAGCTTTGATTGCGGATAGTAAACTGATTCTTCAAAAGAGTTTAGATGCTCTCGAGACGGGTGTTCGAGTAGAGTTGCTGGATCTTCGCCTAAGTGTTCCAAGACAAGTTGAAGCAGATCGTTTAGAAGTGACCAAGGCAAAGCAGGATGCAGCCAGAGTTAAGTCTGAGGCAGATGTATATGTTCGCAAAACATCAGACCTAACGGAAAGTGATGTGGTGAAAGTTAAGTCAAATGCCGTGATTTGGAAGACTCGTATGATTGGTCGTGCCGAAGCAGATTATAAGACATTTGAAAAGCTTTTAGGAGAATATCGCAAAGATCCAAAGCAGGTGAAGTCAATGCTCTTAAGAGACGCGATGGCTGAAATAAGCGGTAATCTTGAGGAGGTTTTTGTTTTTACGAATAATAAAGAGCGCGAGCTAAGAATTATGATGCCTCGCAAACCACTGAAGAAGGCAGAGAAAACAAATGGCAAATAGTAAGAAAAATATGCATTTGTGGGCGGCTGCAGGCTTAGTTTTTATAGTTAATGCTTTTATTTGTTTAGCTGTAGTCGATGATGACCGTTTTTTAGCGTCTGTGAGCGGTGGTATCGCAGTTGTTATTTTACTCATTCCAATGATTAAGACTTTAATAGAGGACTTTAAAAACAAGCAAACTAAGATGCATGAGCTTGTGATTCTGGCTGTATTGGCGAGTTGTAGTCAAGGAGACCTTATTACATCTTCTTGCATAGCATTTTTTATGTTGTTGTCGATGATTATTGAGTCGAAAACTGCTACAGGTGTTCAAGCTTCACTCGAGGCATTAGCTAAAATCACACCAGGTAAAGCATCGAGGATATTAGCTGACGGATCAGAAGAAGACGTAGAAGGTAAAGACTTAGTTCCTGGAGATATCTTAAGAGTTCGTCCAGGTGACGGTATACTAGCCGACGGTGAAATTGTTAAAGGGCGAAGCTCAATAAATGAAGCAAACATCACTGGTGAATCTTTACCTGTTGATAAAGCTGAGAGTTCCAAGGTTTTTGCCGGCACTATAAACTTATCTGGTGTTATAGAAGTCCAGGTGACCAAAGCAGGCGAGGATACTGCTATAGGTAAAGTAAGAGAGCTTATTCTTCAGGCAGAGGGAAGTAAACTGCCATTTGTTAGGTTGATCGATGAGTATGTAAAGTATTATACACCACTGGTCGTTATGATTGCCGCGATTGTTTTGTTTTTTAATAAAGACACAGATGGTGTGAATCGACTTGTTGCCATCTTAGTTGCAACATGCCCTATAGCTCTTATCCTCGCAACTCCAACAGCAGTAGTTGCATCTTTGTCAGCAGCAGCACGTTTAGGGGTTTTGATTAAGGATGTAAATGACATTGAAGCTATGGCAAGAATAGATGCCTTTATTTTTGATAAGACAGGTACTTTAACTCGAGGTGTTCTTGAGGTTTCATGCCTTAAACCAGTCAGCGGTGTAAAGAGTAGCGAGCTTTTACGAGCTGCAGTTATTGCAGAATCGGGTAGTCAGCACCCAGTTGCAAAAGCTATCATGCAAATGTCGAACAAAGTTAAGATGAAAATACGTCATGCAGACAATCTTCATGAAGAGCCAGGACGTGGTGTTAGAGCAGAGTTTAAGGGTCAGACGATTTTAGCCGGTAACTTAGCTTGGATGAAAGATAATAAGATTACGGCTGAACAGTTGGGCTTTACAGGTAAAGAAGACGGCGCCGGAATGAGTTTGTTATTTGTCTGTAGAGATGGTAAGCCTCTTGGCTGGATTGGTCTTTCAGATCACCCTCGTGGCGAAGCAGCAGAGAGTTTACAAGGATTGACAGAAGCAGGTATATCTTACTCAGCTATTGTTTCAGGAGACAGGCAGTCAGTGGTAAATACAGTATCGACGGATCTTCCAGTGAGTGAAGCTTTTGGTGATTGTACTCCGGCCATGAAGGTCGAAAAAGTTGAGTACGTTAAGAGTAAGGGATACAAAGTCGCTTTTGTTGGTGATGGAGTAAATGACGGACCAGCTCTGGCAACCAGTGATATAGGTATAGCAATGGGAGCGGCAGGTAGTGATGTCGCAGTAGAAAGCTCGACAATTGCTTTGATGAATAATGAATTGAATAGATTGCCATTTTTAGTTTCACTTTCTCGAAAGATGAGAATGACTGTGATCCAAAACTTTTTACTTGGAGGCCTATTTATAATAGGCGGTATAAGTCTTGGCGCTTTAGGGAATCTTAGTCCAGTTATTGCAGCTGTCTTACAGGTCATTGGAGCGTTGGGAGTAGTTTTGAATAGTGCACGACTCATTCGCCAGGGAGAGGAAATACAAGCTTTAGGTGCATCAGTGGGAGAGCCTCATGTCTGAACAGGAAGCCGTAGTTCGTGGTGAAGGTGTTATTAAGACTTTTAAAGATTTTTGGGGACGAGATAAAGTTAAGGCACTTCGAGGTGTCGATATTGTTATCCCGAAAGGTTCAGTCTTTGGTCTATTAGGTCCAAATGGCGCGGGGAAATCAACTCTTATTAAGTTGATACTTGGTCACCTGTATCCTACAAATGGTCGATTGTCAGTTATGGGTAAAGACCCTCGAGATGTAGAGATAAAGTTCAAAATTGGCTACTTGCCAGAGAGATCTTATCTATACAAAAACCTAACAGCTGAAGAAACTCTTTATTATTTTGGTGAGATTCTTAATCTGAGTAAAGAGCAAATTAAGAACCGTTCCGATCAGCTCCTTGAAATGGTTGGTCTTCAAAATGCCAAGAAGCGTTATGTTGGTGAATTCTCACACGGTATGACTCGTAGAATGGGTATGGCTCAGGCTCTTTTAAATGACCCAGACTTTATAATCCTTGATGAGCCAACTGCCGGTTTAGACCCTGTAGGTTGCCGAGAAGTTAAAGACCTCATTATAACACTTGGTAAGCGTGGAAAAACCGTACTGTTAACTAGTCACTTACTTGCAGATGTAGAAGATACATGTGATGAGATAATGATGATTTATGGCGGCACAGTTCAGTCTCAAGGTAAAATTGAAGATTTACTTGCAGATACAGACCGTGTGAAATTGGAGTTTCCTGCAAACATGGGAGTTGATGTAAATGCTCTTAAAAATGAGCTCGATAAGAAAACGAATAACTCCGTAAAAGTTTCATCTCCAAAACAGTCTTTGGAGCAGTATTTTTTGAATATTGTCAATAAAGGCAGCTCTAGTCAGGAAACAGCTGGTGCGCAGCAAGGTAAAGGTGTGGCCGATTATTTGAAGTCAAACTTACCAAAGGACGTTCAAATTAAAGAGTCAATTCAGGAGAAAGTGGTAGAGCCAGAAATTGAGGCGAAGTCGACTACTCCAGAGGCTTCTTCTAAACCAGAAGAGAAGAAAGAAGAGCCAGTTTTAGTTCCAGAGAAGGTTCCTTCCGAACCAGAAGAGAAGAAAGTCGAAGTAGTACCGGTTGAAAAAGAATCTTTAGATGTTGTTAAAGAGTCAGATGCCTTAGAAGAAAAGGCAATTGAAGTTGATGAGAAACCAATAGTTGAAGAAAAACTGGATACTACCGGTCAGGCAACAGTGGATGAAGATGTTTCAGCACCAATAGTTGAACTAAAAACTGAAGTTTCACCTTTAGATGAACTCAAAGCTTCTAAAGATGATGAGGTGGAAGCTAATGAGCCTTTAGTTGATGACGAAGACGATGATGACCTTGATGAAGGTTTACTGGATAAGTTGACCCTTTAAATTATGAGACATGCTTACATCATAGCTAAAATGACAACGGTCATGATTGCCCGTAGAGGAACTCTATTTGGTGCCATATTGGCTATAGTGGCTTTGTCGACTTTAGTGTTTAACGTTGCTCGTAGCGATGGTGAGCTTCTGGCAGAGTTGGAGATTCGAATTAATTATAGTTATGCTGTAACTTATAGTGTTCTCAGTCTTATCATTATCTCAATTGCTTGTTTTACGATCCGTTCTCAGATTGATGCTAAAAATATGCACATGGTTTCTAGCTACCCTATAAAGCGGCGTTGGATTCTTTTTGGTCAGGCTCTGGGAGTTATCTTTATTGCTTTTATTCTTGAGATTGTTTTATTGTCTAGTTTAGCAGCTAATTCTTGGTATTTTTCTAAAGCTTACTCCGCAGAAGAGCAAGAATTGGCTCAAAAGAACTTTTTTGAAACTCGTCGTGAAGTTATGCCAGAGTATAAGTCGCGACGTGAAATTACTTTAGCATACGCCGAAGCTGAGGGTATAGATGCTGAAAAGTTAGATGGTACGGAATGGAATTTATTGTTTCAAGAAGCCTTAAGAGAGGAGCAGTTGGTTTCAACTGGTAAGAAGAGAACTTGGAAGTTTGATCTAACTGAAGATATCTCAAAAACGGCTGATTTACGGGTTGTGTATAAGTTCCAGCAAGCCAATAAACGTCAAAAAGTTAAAGGCACCTTTGAACTTAGCTCAAAAGAATACTCGACTTATTTTAAGCAGGAGATAGAGGCGGACCAGTATGAGTCCAATGAGTTTGTTATTCCATCTGAATTTGTTCCACCAGATGGTATCTTTACCTTAACATTTACCAATCTTAGTAGTCAATCAACAGTTGTGACTCGGTCAGGCTTAAAGTGCAGTTATCAAAAAGGTAGTTTTGTTTCAAATGCCTTTAAAGTAGTTTTTGCTCAGATGGTTCACTTGAGTGTGACTGCTATAGTTGGACTCTGTGCTGGAGTTGGTCTAACATTTTCAGTTGCGACCTTTATGGTTATGATGCTGTTTTTTATGTCTATTGCGGAAGGCGTCGTTCAAGTTATGTTGGAAGATTTTGGTTTCGCTGCAGTTATAACCATGTGGGATCAGTTCATTGTTGGCCTTATGAAAGCAGCTATGTGGGTAACGAAGGGACTACAGCCGCCTTCGATTGTTTCAGATGTCAGTCAGGGTTTGGATATAAGTTGGGCATATTTAATGATGAGTTGGTTCCCAGCGACATTGTTTTATGGTCTAGTTGCCGCTTTTATTGGCGTTAGAATTTTAGAAAATAAAGAGTTGGATAAGATACAGACATGAGTGGCAAGCTTATAATTCGACTAATTTTCATCCTAGGCTTTGGTGCTGGCTTATACTATAATAGCCATAGCCTAAAGCAGCATGAGTTTCATGTGAAGAATACTCAGATAGTTGCAGACTTGCCTCCGACCTTGCAAGTGACATCAGTTGCTCTAGGACCAATGAAAGGTTTACTTGCGGATGTTATCTGGTGGCGTGCAGAAAGAATGCAGGCCAATAAAGAGTTTTTTGAGTCTTTACAACTTTCGGAATGGATGACTGCGCTTCAGCCTACTTATCCGTCTGTGTGGGGATACCAAGGATTTAATTTAGCATTTAATATTTCTTATAATTTCTCAAACTCAGACGAACGTTGGCGCTGGGTATTAGCTGGTATTGAACTAATGAGAGATAAAGGTCTTCGTTATATTCCGGACTGGGAGCAGAATCGTTCTATTCGTTTTGAAATAGTCAATATTTTTGCCCGTAAACTTTCAGGAGTGTCAGATACAGAATCGAGGCGTTTTCAAGACCTTTGGACATTGGAAATGCTTAAGTACTTCGATGCTGGTGATAGAGCAGAGTTGGAAGAGATTGTCGCAGCGAAAAACTCAATAACGGATTTACTGGCAGATTCAGATATTCAAAAGCTGATGAGTGCTCTAGGTCTGAATGAAGAGAAATTTGTTGAGATGGTTCGTTTGTCTCCTCCAAATATGTCAGCAATGAGGCCGGAGACGCCGCAAAATAAAGCTTTTAATGCCGCTATTAGAAAAATTCGAAGGTATGATCAAAAGAAGAAGATTGTTTCTAAGCTTAATATGTCGCCAGAGAAAATACTTCAAGTTGATAAAGACTTTGGCCCATTAGATTGGCGTACACACCAAGCTCAAATTATCTATTGGGGGATGGAAGAAAATCAGAAGAATTTTGAGTCCGGAGGAGTTAACTATTCTCATTACATTAGAGATGCGATGTTATCTTCTTTTTATAACGGTAGAATCGTTTTTTCAGAGCAGAAAGATTATTTTATGAGAACTCATAATATCGAGATGCTTGCAAAGATTCATACTTATTTTGATTCGGCTCTAGCTGATCTTCAGTATGGTACAAAAGAGTTTCGTAGAGTGGATAGGATGAATAGAGACTTCCTGAAGAAGGCTACGGTTATTTGTTATACCTATAATCAAATGGATGCAGCGAAAGATTTATTTCATCATTATGAGGCTTACATGGAGGAAGATGGGATAAGTATGACCTTCGAGCAGTTTATCATACAGGGTATGAATACTTCACTTAATTCAACAAACTATAAAACACGACGTAGCTTCATTGAGTCCATATTAGCTAAGGCCTTTGAGTCTGGGGCTATAGGTGAGTGGGGCAAATATCATGGATATGTAAAAATGGCGACCTTGATCCATCGCATGCATCAAAAAGAATTCGAAGGTCAGCCCGCTAGACTTTTACCTCCTTTAAAAGAAATCTTTAAAACGGCAAAAGGGAGTTATGCTCAAAAAGCTAAGAAGTCATCCAAGGCTGTTGGCGAGTTAGAAGAAGAAGCCGAAAAGTATAAAATACCTGTAAAAATCGATATTGGTCACGAATAGTTTTATTTTGTAGCACTCATTGAGTCATTCACTTTGGCAAATTTACCCCATGCGTTTATGTTAGGGGCAAAATTTCAAATTTCAGCTGGAGTGCATTTTGAAAAGTAAGTACGATTTTACAGATACTTCCCTAAGTCTTGAGGAGCGATTCTCATTTCTTACATCGGAAGTGAATGGTAGGGCTCATATACTAGATCACCTCATGAAAAACCTTAGTGGTTACCTAGAACAACTAGAAGCGGAAGTTGATGGTAACCCAGCGGCAGAAAATTACCTCGATCAGTGTATTAAAGAAATCGGTAAAACAGTAACTGTTGTCTCTGAAGTTTCTAAGCTTCAGCGTGTGGATCAGCAGGAGTTTGAACTGCTCAACTTCATCAATATTCTCGAAGATGTTAAAGAAAGAGCAGAGTCTATTTCAGACGTAAACCTTTCACTTGAGTTAAATGGTCTCGAAGAAGCGTTGGTTCAAGGGAATAAAGATCAGTTGACTGCTGCGCTTATGTACTTAGTTTCAAACCTTGCAGTTAAAGGTGAAGTTAAACTTTCGATCGAATCTAAAGATCTAGATGGAAACAGCGTTTCTCTTAGCAATACTTCTCTAGCAAACAGAAAGTACTGGTTTATTTCGTTTTCAGACTCTTCGCAGCCGCTTGATGAATATAAGCCAATCTTACACTCCAGAAGTAACTCAATCAAAAATAAGTTTTACCACCGCGATGGTACTTTATGTTACGGTACTATCAGCCGTCATATGGGCGATATAGTTTCTTTTGATGATGAATCAGGAGCTTTTTCTTTTGCAGTTTTACTACCAGCAGTTGAGTCTGGTGCTGTTACTGGGGCTTTGGATGAGTCACTAGATGAAGACGCATGGCGTGGTGATGAAACAGTTCTTGTTGTAGATGATGAAGATATGATTTGGGAAATCCTGATCGAAAACCTTCAAGAGCTTGGTTATACAGTTATTCTTGCAGAACATGGTGAGGATGCCGTTGAGATCTATGGCGGTAACCCAGGTTTGATTGACGTTGTTATTCTTGATATGGTCATGCCAAAAATGAATGGCCGCGAAGCATTTGGTGAGCTTAAGAAAATTGACGAAAATGTCAAAGTTCTACTTTCTAGTGGTTATATGGCCGAAGGTGAGGCTGGTGATTTATTGGAAAATGGTGCTAAAGGTTTCCTAAGAAAGCCTTACAAAATGATAGAACTGGCAAAAATGATTCGAAAAATTTTGGATTAGTGGCATAGTTAGTATTCGATAGGGTCAATTGTCGTATGTTTTATACGACAATTTACTTATTACTTGTAGTGAAAGCGTTTCGTTTGTGTAGGAAGGAACTAATGCGATTAGGGGGTGTGTGATTTTCCTAATCATAAAAAAGTTAAGGAAAATTAGATGCTTAAAGCGGTACAATGTGGAGGATGCGGTCATGCTATGACTGTGGAGAAACTTTCACATGAACAGCAAGTCGCTTGCCCAAGTTGCAAAACGTTAATAACAATCCCAGCTGGTGGTATTGATAAAAATACTATTATTGGTGATAGATACCAAGTTAAGCAGGTTGTTAGTGAAAATGCTGTTAGTGTTCTTTACCTTGCGACCGATTTAGAGATTTCAGACTACGTAGTTATCAGAGTTTTCTCGTGGCTTTTTAGTGACTCTGTTTCATCTCCAGATGATTTTGTCCAAATGATTTCCTCTGCAAGTCATCTTGCAGAACCTGCTCACGTTCGAATTATTGATTATGGCGTCGATGACAATTTAATTTATACAGTATGGTCTTATGAAGACCTAGAAAGCGTTGAGGCTATAGTTAAAAGAAATGGCCCTCTATCTTCCGCAATGGCCGTAGCTATTTGTAAAGACCTTGCTCTTTCACTTGATAAAGCTTTTCACACAGCTGGTGTAGGACACTACAATCTTTCACCATCATGTCTTTACTTAAACACCCAAGGTATTGTTAAGTACAGTGACTTTGGTATTTCCGCTCAAGTAAGTAATGACCCCAAATTTATGCAAGCAAATGTTCCTTATTGGAACATGAGCTTTCTGAGCCCAGAGATGGCCTTAGGCTGGAGTTATCCAGATATTAAGAGTGATATGTATGCACTCGCGACAGTGCTCTACTTTATGGTTACAGGCCAAGAGCCTCATGGCGGAGCCAAGTCTAGTAATGAAATTAATTACGATAACTTAAGTTTCCCTCCATCTCTAGAAGCAACTCTTGATCGTCAATTCCTAGATTTATTTTATTCTATGACAGCAAGGAATCCAGCTCAGCGTTACTTAAGTTGGTCAGCTGCAGTTTCTAAAATGGATCAGTACCTTTACGAAGAGAAAATGAAGAAAAGTTCATATTCTCAGCGTCACAGAGCGTCATTGACTAAGACTTTTGATGATGGGGACTTTGATCCAGTTGAAGCTTCTCCAAGACCTGCACCTTCTCGTAAAAAGAGAAAGACAGGATCACCCAAAGGGGGTAACATTTCTCAGAAACGCATGAGTGCTGAGGATGTACGCCGTAAACTTGGTCATCATGATGATGGTGCTGGACCAATGACCTTTGCTAAAAATGGCGGCCGACCTCCATCAGGTATGAGCTCGCGAGGATCTGGTATTCGTAAGAAAGGATCTAATAACACTAAGAAATTTTCAGCAACAATAAATAACAGTATTCCTGTTCAAAGAAGGTCTCAAAGGCAGGAGGTGGTCGAAGAGCCTCGTTCAAAATTTTCTATATTTTTAGTGTTCTTGGGAATTGTGTTTGGTGTGGGCATTATTTATTTTGTAATGATGGCAGCCTTGGGAAGTGAAAAACAACCAATTTTAAAGAAGCAGGTCATTGAGGAAGAAAAGAAAGTCTCTAATCAAGATTGGAAGGATAAACTTCCTGAACTTGAGAAGCCTGTAGCTAAGCCAGAGCCAACCCCTGAAGTAGCTCAACAAGTAGCCGCTGAAGATGTACCACAGGCAGATGCTAAGGCCCCTGTTGTTGAGAAGAAGCCAGAACTTACTCAAAACGATAAAGTTAAAAGAATTAATGAACTTTTAAGAATTCTAGGTCAGTCTGTTCCAGATAGAGAGTCAGATCCAGTAGAAGTTGATCAGTACTTACAAGAAGGTTTGACGCTTGCTGCAAATGAACCCAAAGCTTTAGCAAAGTTTAAGTCGTTAGATTCAGAGTTTGAGCCTCGTCGTCAACTTGCCATACGCATGGCGATTAGTGATATTACTCAAGTTGTGAGAAATCATCATTTACAAAGACAATTTGATGACGCTATCAAAGCGATCAATGAATATGATGGCCATTATAAAGATCAGATTCAAACAGATTTAGATAAATTACTCGAATCGACAGTTAAGAAACAATCTCAACCTGGCGCAAACATTCCTCCGTCTCGTAAAGCAGAAGGTGCAACAGATGAAGAAATGGCAGAAGAAGTTCCCGCAGCTGGCGATGTCGTTACTCCTCAAGAAATAGCAAATAAGATAGCCAAGGGTTTATCGGATGTTGCTTTAGCATTGATTCCAAGAGTGAAAGTTGGAGAAGGTGAGCAAAGTCTTGACTCCTTGAAATCTACTTTAGAGAAAGCTTCTCAGCAGGCTTTATTAAAATCATTAACTACAGCTTATGAAGATGAGCTTGAGAAGCAAATTACGATTCGTGCGAAAGGCAGAACTTTAGCAGGAACATTAGTTCACGTTGACGACGAAGTTGATAGCTTGAGAATGTCTGTTGTCGTAAATGAGAGAGAGATCTTTAGAGTCGTTCCGATCAAAGACATTCTTGTAAATGATAACGTTTTGAGAGTGAAAGGTGCAAATGCATCAGAAGTAGCTCTTTTAAGAGCAATTATGCTAAGACGAGCTAATCAAGTTACCGAGTCTATTAAGCAATTAGCAGCTTATGAAGGTCCTTTAAAGGTCGAGATAGTTAAAGCTCTCAAAGAAGAGATGAACAAAGAAGGCGCGAAAGCCGTAAAACCAGTCCTAGATATAGTTGGTCTTCCTTCAATTATGGATGGAAAGTTTTTAGATAGTCTTTCAGCGATTAAAACTTCACCAGATAATGCTTGGCTTGCAAAGTATAAGCTTGCAGAGTTTACAAAATCTTATGGAGGAACTAGTTTTTATTTAGAAAATCAAGCAAAGCTTGTCCCTCTATCAAAGGTTCTTTCGCTATTAACCAATAAACTTCCAAAGCCAACTGTTGTTGTTTCTGATGACGGCCGTACAGGTACTAAAACTTTAGAGACTGCTCTACGTGAAGCGAAGTCGGGCGAGATTATTAGAATACTTCCTGGTACTTATGAAGGTACTTTTGAAATCCGTCAGAAGTCTGTACAGCTTTTAGGTTGTAGTGGCGTGACAGTTAAGTCACCTCTTAGAATCAGTGCAAAGGGTGCTTCAGTAAGCTCTCTATATATGACAGCTGGAGACATCGATATACAATCAGAAGTTGGTAACACGACGATCACAAATTGTATGTTTGCTAAGAACGGCATAAGACTTGTTGGCGATAACTCAAACACTAAGATTAACAATTGCTTATTATTTGGCTTAACGATTGGTTCAAACAAGAGAACGATCATTCGCAATACGACGATCGTTGATAATAAGATAGAGAAAAATAAAGATCGTCAGTTTGCCGTGAAAGGTTTCATCTCAGGTGAAATAAATAACTGTGTGATTTTTGGTGATGCGAACTACGCTCTGTCTTTTAGATCAGGTGCGAAAGAATCAACGAACTATAAAAACTGTCTTCTATATGGTGGAAACTCAGTAGCTTATCATACGGATTCTCAAGAGCGTATAAGTACAGAGAAAGAGTTTAAAAAAGGTGTTGGTCGTGTTACAAATGTTATTTTTGATCGTCCAGAGTTTTCTAACCCAATCAAGGGTGACTACCGCCTTAAAGAGTTTACTCCTGGTTACCAGCAAGGCGAAGAAAAGAAAAGTATGGGGATTCAAATGGATGCCGCTCTTAACTTTTTGAATGTCGACTAGTAACTCTCCCTCCTCAGTAAACTCTGTAGAATTCTTGCTGAGGGGAATCTCCACTTATCCTAGAGATCTTTTTGATAAGTTAGTCTCTGCAGCTACTCCCTTACTGGGTGACTCAACTCTTGTAAATTCCTCTTATATCTCTCATTTGAGTTTTATTCTGACTCAAGATTCAGAGGATACAGTTCTTAAGCTTCTTGAAGATGAATTCCCCAAGAGTGAACAATCAACGGCATATCAAGAACATCTAATTTTCCTCAGGATTCTTTCTAAAAGAAACTATAAAAAAGCATTAGCCACTTATTGCAAGCATTATAAGCTTCGTCCAGAAACCTTAATCGTTAGACTGTTTTATAAGTATTTATCCCAAGAAACACTCGATTGTCTTCCTATAGAAATATCGAGCTTGTTAGGTCGTTATGAATTGGAGAAGAACTTTTTTGAACCAGGGATTCATCCTGGTGTGTTAAATTATTTGTCTCAATCGAAATCTTCAGATTTAACAGTTTATGCGAAGTTCATACTAGGTGAAGAAATAACGGCATCTGAAACTCTGACCTCAAGGATTGTTCGCCATTGGCAAAAGAAGGAGTTTTTGGAAGTTATTTCTCTTTTAGAATCGATTCCAAAATTGATTTCTAAAAACAAGATTTCCAGAAATCGAGTAAGCTACTTTTTGATTATGCTGCATATACTTTCGTTAATTCGAGAAGAAAAAACGGCAGAAGCTAGAGAGCTTTTATCTACATATAAGAACTTTAAAGGTATTCACACAGTTATTCGAGTATTGGATATTTGCTTAGATTATCATTCTGGGAAAATCTCGAAAACGAAAACTAAACTTAAGCAATTGGCTTTTGGAATGCAGGGGGTTCGTTCAGAAAGCTTCTTTAAAAACTTAGCTTACTTTTGGCTAAACGATTCATGCACGAAAAGTGAAATTTATAATCTTAAAGAACTACGCGAAGAATACCTCGTTTCTAAAAATAAATTCATGTTTAGAGAAGTAGACCACCTCTTTAGAAAGGTTTCTGAATTCGATATAGATGAGCCAAATACAGCACCATCCTTTTCTACTCTTTTTGATTGTAGTGAAGATTGGCAATCATTATTGGAAAGTATTCGAGATGTGAAGTTGCCTCAAAAACTCATTTGGTTAGTTCGTTTAGACCCGGGTGATGGTTTTCAGGATAGCTGGTGTGAAATAGAGCCTGCACTTGCTGATGTTAAAACTAAAAATAAGCTTGGTAAGCCAGTTTTTGTTTCATGGGATGATTTACTGCGAAATAGTGAAGTTGAGCTTAGTCGGCAAGATAGGAAAGTCCTTTCGCTGCTTAGAGAAACAGGTGAAGATGAGAAGATAAATTTTAAGCTCGATGAAAAACGAGCTTTATATGAACTCTCTTTAGCGGAAAATGTTTTTCTGATGGATGAGCCGACTCAAAAAGTTTTATTGCGCCAAAAGAATGCAGAAATAGATGTCTTGCCAGAAAAGAATAAATATAAAATTTCATGGAAATATCCAGAAAACCAAGGCGGCTTTTTAATTAAAGAAACGGGCGATTTCTCTTATGATGTATGTTGGCTAAGTTCTTTAAATAATCAAATAAAAGAAAAGATCGGCAAAGGAATTCTTGCTCCCCTAGATAAGGAAAGCTTTAAAGATTTTTGTGATAGTCTCGATGAAAATATCATTGTCAGAGGTTCTGATATATTTGAGTCTAAAGATGAGGAGAGAGAGGAGCAGAAACTTGTTTGTCGTTTTAATCCATCTGGAGAAGAGTACCGACTTGAAGTGTTGGTGAAATCTTCTTGGGGATTATATGACTTTCCGGGAAAAGGAAAATCTCAACTGATCCAAAAGATTCAGGGAAAGACTCATGTTTGGGAACGTGATAGAGCTCTGGAGAAAAAGCTTTTTGTTCAACTTCAGGAGAGCATTGATCTGGAGGACGACTTTGGACTTGGAAATGAAGTAGAGATACATGACCGACAACATTTACTTGAGATTTTAGATCGAGTTCAAGAGTTTCCGTTTGTCACGATTGAGTGGCCTAAAGAATTAAAAGTTACCGCACATAAATACTCGACTGGCATATTGTCGGTTAAAGCTTCAGAGCACAAAAATTGGTTTCATATCGAAGGGAAGATGGCTTTTGGCGACAAGGTTATCGAGCTTTCAAAGCTCTTAAATAAACTTAAGAAGTCCTCACGCTTTATCGAAGTTTCAGATAATCAATATTTACTTTTGACTGAAGAACTTCGTACCCAATTAGAAGATTTGTCACAGTTAGTTGATCAACGAGATGAGCAATTATTACTTCATTGTTCTTTGGCTGAACAGTTTAATGCGAAGCTCAATGGTGTTCCTGTTGATTTAGAAGAAGATATATTATTTAAAGATGCCATTACTCGGGCACTTCACTCAAAGAAAATAAAAGTAGAAAAGCCTTCAAATCTATTAGCGGATCTTAGACCTTATCAGAAAGTTGGGTTTGAGTGGATGTCTAAGATGCTCGCCCAAGATATAGGAGTTTGTTTGGCTGATGATATGGGCTTGGGGAAAACAGTTCAAACTTTGTCTGTTATTTGTGAACAAGCCAAAACAGGGCCGGTACTGGTTGTTGCGCCAACTTCACTTTGTGTAAATTGGTGCGAAGAGGGGCAAAAGTTTACAGAAGGTCTAACCTTTGTGAACTATTCAGGTAATGATCGTCAAGATAAGTTGAAGTTAGTTCAAGAGAATCACGTCTTTATTGTGAGTTACAGCACGCTGACTCAGGACTCAGAGTACCTGAGCGAGTTTATTTGGAGTTGCATGGTTCTGGATGAAGCGCAGATGATTAAGAACACGAATACGCTTCGTTCAAAGTCTATTCGTTTAATTCAAAGTCGAGCCAAGATAGCTTTGAGTGGAACGCCTCTTGAGAATCATGTCGGTGAGCTTTGGAATATACTGGACATCGTCAACCCTGGTTTGTTGGGCAACCGAAGCAGTTTTCAAAAGAACTTTGCTCTACCTATTGAGAAAGGCGATGAAGATGCGATCAAGAAACTGAAAAGCCGTATTAAGCCTTTCGTACTTCGTCGATTAAGACGTCAAGTTCTTGATGATCTGCCAGAAAGTCAGGAATCGACAATTTATATAGAACTTAGTGATGATGAGAGGAACTTGTACGATGCTCATCGCCACTCTGCGTTGAAACAACTCAAGAAGTACCGCAATAAAAATCAGCCTAAAAAGAAGATAGAGATACTGGCAGAAATAACCCGTTTAAGGATTGCTGCGGCAAATCCACAGATCTCACCACAGTTTCCTGCAAATTCAGCAAAGAGTAATGCTCTCCTAGAAAAGCTTCAGAGCTTAAAAGAGAATGACCATAAGACTCTTATTTTTTCACAGTTCGTTGGGCATTTAGATGTGATTCAAAACCTTTTGGAATCTTCAAATATTTCCTTTTCAAGGTTAGATGGAAGTATGAATCAAGCGAAGCGTCAAAAGGCCATAGAGAGTTTCTCCAACGGTCATGCTTCTTGTATGCTCATCAGTCTCAAAGCAGGTGGTGTCGGATTGAATTTAACAGAAGCTGATCATGTTATTCATATGGATCCTTGGTGGAATCCAGCTGTTGAAGATCAAGCTGCAGCACGAGCTGTAAGGATAGGCCAAAAGAATAAAGTGAACATAATTCGTTTTATTTCAAAAGGGACAATTGAAGAAGATATTCTTAAATTGCACGACAGTAAAAGAAGTATGGCGGACAATTTATTGAAGGGTACAAACCAAGCATCGAAGATGTCAATAGAAGAATTGTTGAGCTTAATTGACAAAAAGTAAGTAGAATAGTGAAATAATTGTCTTCCACTTCCGAAAGAGAAGAATGAGGAATTGTGTGCGATGAAATCAAGACAAATAGTTTTACGAAAAGCTTTTCAGTATCAGAGCTTATTAGAAAGTTACGCTTATGCTCTTTTGAAAGACTGGAGTTTGAGTGAAGATGCTGTTCAAGAAGCCTTTATTGCAGTAAGTGAGAAATGGTCAGAGTTGGATGAATCAAGCTTGCTTCCTTGGCTAAAGACTGTGACTAAGCGACGTAGTATAGACCTTATTCGCAAGCGCAAGAGAATTGTCCAAAGAGAAGACTTGATGGAACTTGTAGATTCTCATTTTCAAAATTTTATGGATGACAGCTTTTTAGATATGCAGAGAAAGTATAAAGCTAGCTTACAAAAGTGTATCTCTTCACTAAGGCCAGATGCAATTCAGGCAATTACAGGTTTTTATATTGATAAAAAATCAACAGAAAGTTTAGGGCAAAAAATGAATCGTTCGGCAAATTCCATACGAATTCTTTTGATGCGTTCTAGGCAAGCCTTGAGAAAGTGTATCTTGAGATCTTCTGAGGCATCGTCATGAACGAAGATCTTTTTGATAAATACTTAAATGATTCACTTAGTGATCAAGAAGCTGAAGAGTTAAAAACTTTGCTGGAAGATCCTAAGGTTGGTGAAGAGTTTGTTAAGTATACTTTTGAGACGAAGCTCATAGCTGACATGGCTCAAAGACAAGCAACGATACCTAAGAAAAAACGTGTTCCTAAAAAGAAAAAACATTTTTCGAAGCCGGTATTTTTCTTTTTGGCTGCTGCAGCTGCTGTCTTATTCTTTTTAAATACTTTACCTCAAGTAACGATTCAGAATAAAGGCGACTTTCACAAGGAGGGCGGTTCAGTTCTTTCGAGCTTACGACAGAGCTCAGAAATATTTGAGGGTGATAAACTCACGGCTCTACGAGATACAGAGTTATCATTGCCAGATGGCACCGTTTTGGTTTTTCGAGATGGAGCGGAAGTAACATTTCAATCTTTAGGTGAAGCTACTCATCTTGTGTTAAATGAAGGAAATGTGCATTTTAAAGTGCAGCCACAAAAGCACGATTTTATTATCTCCCTTCCTGACTTCGACATAGAAGTAGTTGGAACAGAATTTTTAGTTGAAGTGAACTCTGGATTTAGTTCTGTGGAGATGATTGAAGGAGAAGTTTTAATCAAGAAAGAGGCTGAAAGTTTTCCTTTATCTGAGACGGATGTTTTGGTACAACGACATGGTGGTATGCACTTAGTCGGACCTCGTGAAAATTTATCCTACTATAAGTGGAGTGCTTGGTCTGAGATGATGAAAGAGTCTCAAGATACTTTGATTTACTTAGATATGGATGAAAATTTTCACACTCACAACAAAAGTATGAAAGCAAAGCTGATATCTGGCAAGTACTCTAGTGGGCGAGTAAAGGGCAAAAAATCTTTGGAGAATGGCGTCATTGAAATTCGTGATTCTGCGAAAGTTGATTTAGGCGATGAGTATACAGTTTTTGCTTGGGTAAATTTTTCGGAATCTATATATTATTCTCCTATTATAACTAAAGGCGATTCAGCCTTGCGGCTTCAATTAGACGATTCTAAAATTCATATAGGCTATGGAGAAAATGAGTCTCGAAGTTTCTTTACTGCGAATAAATTGATGGAGCCGATGAAGTGGCACTTTGTTGCTGCTACGGTGAATGCTCGTTCGGCAAAGCTTTTTATAAATGGTCATAAGGTCGGAGAAGAACCTGTTAAGAATCCCATTTTGAATAATACGAAAAGAATCATGGTTGGTGCGAGCTCAGGGATTCCAAGTAGAACCTTTGTCGGTAGAATTGGTGAAGTAGGTCTTCTAAAAAAGGCTTATTCTGAGTCTCAAATTAGTGAATTATTTGAGCTTAGTAACTTCTCTAAATAAAAAGAGATAGTAGCTCAGGGAGTACACATATACCTTCACAATGTATAAGTGTTAAAGTTTTGAAGTGATTCGACTATAGAATAGGGCGCTAGACTCTTGTGAGTACTTTGCAGCTTATCCAACTTTGGTTGATTTGACGCTGAATAATTAAGGGCAAAACTATCATGATAGTTTCTTGGCTTCACTATGTTTATATCTTTTTCTGAGGATAAGATACTCGTCAACATATCAAGCTAGATAGATTGATGCAAACTGCCTCACAATGAACGAAGACTTTAGTCGCGATAGGAATAACACTCTTTAAATATGCTACATAAAAAAGGCACCGGCTGAAAGCCGATGCCTTAGAATGTAATTTACTTAGTTATGCTTATGGGTTATTCACAACATTTACTATGATAGCTAGTGAATCTCCAGCTGCGCCTACACCTTTTGGTTCAGCAAATGGAGTTGCCAAAATAGAGTAAGTTCCAACTTCAGGACTCCAAGCTTTATAGTTTCCACTAACATCACCGGCCATCGCATGAGGTGCGAGGTTTTCGATAGTTTTTACGCCATCTAGGTCAAAGACAACAGAACCCTCAATACCTGTAGTTTCAGCACGGATGTTTAGATTTTCTCCGTCTATTGCTAGGTTGATGGTTTCATTGTGATGTATTTCACGGATTTCGTCATTGGTATCTGCATTTACTAGGAAAAAACGAGTAACAGCGAAGTTACCACCAGGATTTCTAACAGTGTAGTCAGAGATCATAGCTTCAGTTTCTTGTGTATTGTCATGAGATGTTACAGCAAGACCAACTTTAGTCGCTTCATTCATGTCAATATTTACAGAGTTCATTGGGAACCAAACATTCTTGTCTGAGCTATAATAACCAGTAAATGTGTATCCAGTTCTAAGTACTCTAACGTACTCTGGAGCTTTAACTCCTTTGAAAGTTGAGTGTGAACTGTTTGCATCGGTAGCAGTTCTTCTTTGGAAAGAAGCACCATTACCTGGAGTGATAACAGTCATAGCATGCTTTGAACCAGCAGCTAAAGTTTCGCGAATCATTACACCAGCTTTAGCCCACTGATGAGAGTTGCCAATGCTTTCAATTTTTGCAGTTAGTTCAACATCGCCAGAAGCATTCTGATGAACAAAGCCAAATGAATCAGCTTTTCCCCAGATATCACTACCAGAAGCGCTGATGAGATAAGTACCGTTGTCGTGAGCAACTAGCATTTTTGATCCGGTATTTCCTACATCAGATGCAGTTTTACCAGCTGGTAATTGCGGCTCCGGCTTCAGTGTAATATTTACAACTGGTTTTGCAGAACCTTCAGTTGAACTAAACCAGACATCGTTTCCGCCAGCAGCCATTTCAATAATGATAGTCTTATTGCCATTTGAGCTTATAAGCTTAGTGATGTCAAAGTTATGCTTTGAGCCTTCAGCAAATGATTTATTAGCTGAAGAAAGCTGAATACCTTTTGAGGGCGCATTGCTTGTACTAAGGTTTCCTTCAGTCCAGTTGCTGTGGCTACCCGCGAATAGGCGGATAGTACCTGAACCTGGGTCACCTTTAACAGTTAAGCTAAGAGTCGCAGACTCAATTTTAGCGGCATCTTTGACGTTTACTTTTAGGTAAGAGATACGCTTGCCAGCTTCAACTTTAAGCTGTGAATCGTTGAATCTTTTTCCATTTTCAAGGTAAGCGTCGTCGGTGATTGCTAGAGTACCTTCTGGATTCGGTTCCGGCTCAGGTTCTGGCTCCGGCTCAGGTTCTGGAGTGTTTGTTTTAGTGAATTCAATACTTCTCCAGCGACCACGAGACCATGCAGTACCTGAACCTTCTGGAATTTCACCATTGGTATGAGTATTTGAAGAAATAGCGATCTTGTCACCATTTTTCAGAACAACGTTAGTCCATGTCTTAGTATTAGCACCCATGTCTTTTGTAGATCCAGGGCCAACATAAGGGTTTTTATACGTCTTAACGATACTGCCGTTTACGTGTAGACGGTAAGTTGACTCACCATCTTCTTCTGTAAGAGTAATAATCTTTACAGAGTAAGTTCCGTCTTCACCACCGAAAGTAGTTTCAGCTTTAGCGAATTTATTTCTATATTCAGCTTTACTAGCGTCGATCGCAAGAGCGTTGTTACCATTGTCTTTGTAGTAAGGAACAGCACCAGCTGAAATGTTTTGGAAGTCTGAAGTCGCGTTGAAGCTTAAACCCGGGTTTGGTTCCGGTTCTGGCTCAGGAGTTGTAGTACCTCTTTCAGATTCAGGTAAATTTATATTTTGAGCGACACTAGCAGCGACACTCTTATGACGAAATACGATTCTGTTAACCTTAAAGAGTTTAGATCTACCTTGTACAACTAGTTTGTAGGTTTCACCAGCTTTGAAGTTATAGACTGCAACTCGTTTATTATTGTGGCCACCTAGGTCTAAGCGATTGCCACTAGCCCAGACAAACTTATTGTGATTACCACCAAAAAACTTCGTATCTTTCTTTAGTACGCTTAGAGGAGCATCATCTCCATGGTTGTTTCCCGTATTCGGCCCAGCAGTATAATCACCTTCAACACGAACAAAAGCATCATTAGCAACATCAGTACGGTTTTCACCATTGATTACAGCGTTTTCACGGGCGCAATGTAGGTGTAAATAGTACAATCCGGCTTTTTCAACTTTGAAGTTAAATTCTAAAGGTGACTTCGCAGGTCCACTTTGCACGTTATTCCCTGTGAATTCTAAATAGCCACTGCCTGTATGTCCGCCAATATTGGTTTTTTTAACCCAGAGTCCAAGGTTTGATGAAGTATTTTCCATCTCCATGATAACCTGTCCGCTTTTTTCAAGGTAAGTACCGTCTGCAAGCTCAAGGTCTTTGTTAACTACATATACAACCCAGTCTTTACCAGTGTTGTTTGGAGCGTTACCAATAGAGCGATTTCCACCGCCGTTAATACTTGTAACAGAACCATTCTTAAGGGATCCACCGTTACGTGGGTCGTACCACTTAACAGAGTAAGAACCGTTAATACCGTTCAGATTAAGGTTTTTAGATCCACCGTTTGGAAGGTAGATAACATAGTTAGAACCAGTTTTAGCAAAACAGTAACCTTTAGAGTTATCGTTGTTTCCATTACCGATCAAACCATTCTTATTAGTCATTGAAGCGAAAGGAACATTGTTCGCATTGAAGAAGTTTAGAGCGTGACGGCAGTAGTCCCACCATTTATCGCGGCTTCTGAAGTCTTGAAGGGTAAGGTCAGATTCCGCCGGTTTGTAACCGAAGTACCATTCGTTACCAGCACCACCGGCCATAAAAGTACCCCAAAGAGCTTTTTTACGTCCATCTTCATGAGAGTTGGCGGCATCGTTATCTGGGCGTATTGCGTATGAAGCATCTCCAGGTTCGTCAACTGCAACAACCCAAGGTCTACCAGCATTTTGTGATCGATTAATCCAATCCAAAACAACACCGTGTTCTTGGCCGAATGAAGCATTACTAGTCTGAATAGAAAGACCTGTAAGCTTTGAAGCTGAGCCAAGAAGAGGCTTGTAACGCTGCTCGTACTGATTTGGGTATGAATGCAAGACAACATTGTGTCTATATGGGTCGTTATCAAAGAAGTATTGAGCAAAAGCTTTGTGCTGTGCAGAAGTATTAGTTGTTTCTTCGCCAAGGTTCCAGTTTAGTGCAAGGTGGTGAGAGAAACGAGCGATTAACTCTCTATAATAAAGTTTTCTTTCAATTCCAAGGTTACCACCATCAAGGTACTGATCGTTCTCAGTTTCCTGAGTTTTGAAGTGGAGGTACATACCTTTTTTAGTTCCGTGCTCAAAAACAACTTCCCATTGATCAAGCTTTGAACAGTCCATGACAGTTTTAAGTGTATTTATATAAGCAGTTTTACTAGCACCAGAAACTTTTCCCGTTTGATTATTAAGAATAACATATGGATAAGCATTGTTATCGTCACCACCAACATTCATTGTTAGGAAAGAGAAGACGTTAAGTCCTTCAGAAGCAAGGTAGTTAACAGCACCAATTAAAGCTTTACCTTTACCGTTCTTCCAAGTTGGATCACCCGATTTCCAGTCACTTAAATGAGGAGAAAAAGTTTTTAAGCGAGAGTTATTAAACATCCCGTCGAAATCAGCATAGTTTAGTAGATTCTCTGGAGCATCAGGTCCTTGTTTAAGAAAGTACTTATTGCTTCCTGCAAATTTTAGGTACCTTTTATTAACATACTCTAGACGACCATTTGTTTTGGCGCGGAAATCACGACCAGATTTATCAGATTCAGCAACATTAAAACTACCGGATACACCGTTATATGGAGAGAGCGCAGAACCTGCATTTACACCGCCTACAGCGACATTCGTTCCTTTACGGAATGAAATAGTGTAGTTCCATTTACCGGTGTGGTCTGGACTCAAATGTGCTTTCCATTTATTACCGGAGGTCGCACTGCTGTTTCCAGCATTACCATCAGCGGCAAAGTAACCAGGAACTGTATAAGTTGTTCCTGTCGCTGGATGTGAAAAAGTCACATTGTAGCGAAAGTTTAGGAATGGATTATTACTGTTTTGTTCTGACGATTGCGGTCCAGTCAATTTAACTGTGACTTTATGCCATCGTTTTAGTGCACCTTCAATAACAACGGACTGGGCGAACATACTTCCTGTAAGAAGCAGGAACGTCAGAGTCGTTAGCAGTTTTGTCTTCAATCTCATTTTTACATCCTTATGTTTAAAGATCACCTGTTATTGGTGATGAAACTAAGAACTGTTACATGGCTTTTGTTAAAAATGTTAAAAAAGTTATTTTTGGTGCTCATATAAGCCAAAAGTGACATTGGACGGTTTGCTTGTTTAATATTAACACTTCAGGGCTGAAGTGGATGTTAGTTAAGGTAATATTTGATTGATATAACAATAAGGGAGTTTAAAAAACTTGCTGTTTAAGCTTGAGCATGCCCTCTAACGAAATTTAAAGGCTTATTTTTCTCTTAAATTTTTAAAAAATATCGATATGATATAAAAGATGTGAAATAATTTACTTTCATCTCCGAAACACTAGTGAAAATGTGTTTAAGCGGATGTGAGAAATGAGAAAATATTTTACTCTTATTGAGTTGTTAGTAGTTATTGCCATAATCGGCATTTTATGTACTCTTCTTTTGCCTAGTATTGCTCAATCATATGAGCAGTCTAAACGGGCTGTTTGTAAAAGTAACCTTCATCAAATTGGTGTAGCGGCGGTTGCTTACGCTGGTGATAATAATAGCCATATTCCAGATAACTATCCTGGTACAGGGAACCATTGGCGTATGACTATCTTGGAGAGTGCTAACTTAAAAACAAAGATAGGTAAGCTAGCAGAAGAAGATTATCTAAAGTTTAGTCAAGCCTTGTATTGCCCAAGTAATAAATGGAATGGCGAAGAGGGGACAACCAACGGTGCCTATAGTTCAGGTTTTAACCTTTCTTGGAAATATAATAAGAGTAATTGGGATGCAAATACTCAGTATGTAAATGTGAACTACTCTTGGCGTAAAGGCAGCACAGCACCATTGGATCTTCGCACTACAGAAGCAGATGAACCATTTATTTCTGACTTGTTTTTTAATCTAGATAACCGCTTCGCAATCGACTACTTTCATAAAGCTGGATACAATGTCCTATATGTTGATAATTCAGTTTCATGGGTTCGTGGTTTAGGGAAGATTGCTGTTAGCCCTGCCGCAAATGATGCAGTTTACTGGACTGAAGGTTATTTTAAGAAATAGCGGTTTAAATTCGGAAATCTTCAAACTGGTGCTTAATTGTAATAAGTAGGTTTAGGGAACCTACAAATGATTACAAGTAAAGGGCAAATATGTTAACGAAAGTTTGGAGTTGTGCTCTGAACGGAATAACACCGTTCACAGTAGAAGTCGAGGTAAGTAACAACGCACAGGGCAACGAAAACTACGTAAGTATTGTAGGTTTGCCAGACGCAGCTGTTCGTGAGAGTAAGGAGAGAATTCGCTCCGCAGTTTACGCCAGTGGTTTAAAGTTTCCAGAAGGCTCTTCGACTGTTGCTTTAGCACCAGCGGATGTTAAGAAGTCTGGTTCAGCTTTAGATCTTCCTATTTCTATCGGTTTATTAGCAATCGTTTGTGCTATTCCTAAGCAATGTCTTGAAGGCACGATGATGATTGGTGAACTCGCTTTGGATGGGACTTTGCGACCAGTGAAAGGTTGCTTGGCTATGGCGATCCATGCAAGAGAAAAAGGCTTCAAACGTTTACTTGTTCCTGAAGGGAATAGCGTTGAGGCTTCAGTTGCTTCTGGTGTAGATGTTTATCCAATAAAAAACCTTCTTGAAGCCTATAAGTTCTTGATTGGAGAGGAACCACTAGTTCCTGTTCAAACTGACCTAGATAAAGTATTTCAATCGTCAGACCAATTCTTGGATGACTTCTGTCATGTGAAAGGTCAGCATGCCGTTAAAAGGGGGTTGGAAATAGCCGCTGCAGGAGCTCATAATATACTTATGATTGGCCCTCCAGGCTGTGGTAAAAGTTTACTTGCTCGCAGTTATCCATCTATTCTTCCCAAACTGAATTTAGATGAAGCTCTTAAGGTGACCCAAATTCATAGTATTGCTGGTTCACTTCCAGAAGATCAACCTTTAGTAACCAATCGACCTTTTAGATCCCCACACCATACTATTTCAGATGCAGGCCTTTTGGGTGGAACCTCCAATCCTCGACCAGGAGAAGTCAGTCTAGCTCATAAAGGAGTTCTTTTCTTAGATGAACTTCCAGAGTATAAACGAGCTACTCTTGAAGTTATGAGACAACCTTTAGAATCTGGGGAAGTGACTATTTCTCGAGCATCTGGTACAGCAACGTTTCCTGCAGATTTTATGTTGTTAGCAGCGATGAACCCTTGTCCTTGCGGTCACTACGGGTCAGTGCAGAGACAATGCCGTTGTTCTTCGAGTCAGATAGCCCGTTATAGATCTAAGATAAGTGGGCCTTTATTGGATCGCATAGATATACACCTAGAGGTCACTCCAGTATCAGAAAAAGAACTTATGAGTAAAAGTGACGGCGAAAAGTCAGCGAATATTCGCCAACGAGTAGAAGCCGCTCGTGCCATTCAAAAGTCTCGCTTTAATTCAGGCGTTATAACCAATGCATCGATGAAGCCACAAGAGATACAAGAATACTGTGAAGTCGACACTTCGGGTCGCGCCTTACTCAAGACAGCGATAAACGATCTGAACTTATCGGCAAGAGCTTATGATCGAATCTTAAGACTAGCAAGAACAATTGCCGATCTTGAATCATCTGAAAATCTACAAGTACAGCATATTGCCGAAGCAGTTCAGTACCGAACCTTAGATAGAAAACTTTGGTAGGTTTTGATGTTTAAGGTGTTGATAAATTACACAGATTAACGAAACGGCTCCATCTAAACAGAATTCACTTTACAACATTTTCATAAAATTCTATGCTCATGAAACTGTTAAACCCTCTTGGTGTATAATTTGGGCATATACTGTGCGAAACTGCTCTCTTAAGGCAATTCGATATGGAAAATAATTATTGTATAAATGTGTCTTTAGCTACCGAAATTAAATTTGCCAAACTCGTTAGTATTTAAAAAAACAAAGCATGTATTATTTCTGCAAAAAAACTGAAGTTCTAAGTTGTGTGAATCTCAGTTCATGTGAAGATAGACTTTTGGGTAAGATCACAGAGTTTTTTAAATAAGTTACCCTAACTACAGAACCATATCTAGGTTTCCTTAACTACAGTTCAGATTTTAGTTAAAGAAACTCCTGACAAGGACGATATGTAAATGAAGCGCGGTTATGCCAATGTATAAGTTTTTAAAATATTGAATACTAGTATGATTTTATTCTCAAAAAAGTCTTCATTATATCACAATTGTTATGATATAGACTATGAATTTTAGTTGGGTTTTGACTATTTGTTTTGCGACAAAATTTTAATTGAAATGGGTAATCTTTCGGCTAGGCCGGAGTGACCCTAATTTTTTGGAGACAGTAGATGAAAAATTTAAAACTTTGGAAAAAGATATTTCTTGGTGCTGCGGTACCATTAAGTCTCATGGCTATTCTAGGTTACAAGAGTTCTACTAGTATGAATGAGCTTACTAAATCTAGCAAGTGGGTAGATCATACTCATTCGGTCATAGAGAAAGCAATGAAGATTGAGGGCTCTGCAGTCAATATGGAGACCGGAATGCGCGGGTACCTTCTTGCGGGTAAAGAAGAGTTCTTAGAACCCTATAGCTTAGGACGACAGAGTTTTAATAAGCAAATTGCAGACCTTAAAAAAACGGTTAGTGATAATCCAGATCAGAAGAAACTCCTTGATGAGATATCGTCAAATATTTCAAAATGGCAGAAAAATGTTACAGAGCCTATGATTAAACTTCGTAGAAGTATAGGGGATGCTAAGACGATGGATGATATGGCAGATGAGGTTGGTAAAAAAGCAGGCAAGAAGTTTTTTGATTCCTTTAGGAAAAAAATGGCTTTATTTCGACAAAGAGAAGAAGATTTGATGAAAGTCCGTCAAAAAAGTGCAACAAACACCAATAAAGAAGGTCAGCGGACAATAGAACAATTGCACGAAAATACTGGCTGGGTCGATCATACTTATATAGTCATTCAAAAGGCAATGAATATTATAGCTTCTGCCGTAGATATGGAAACCGGAATGCGAGGCTACCTCCTTGCTGGTAAAGAAGATTTTTTAGAGCCATATAATAGAGGTAAGAAACTTTTTTACGAAACAGTGAAAGACCTTAAAAAAACGGTTAGTGATAACCCCGATCAGGTTAAACTCCTTGATGAGATATCGTCAAATATTTCAGACTGGCAAACAAACGTAACAGAAAAGGCTATTTCGCTAAGAAAGTTAGTAGTGTCTGGAGAGATAAGTATTTCAGCAGTTGTTGACTTAGTAGGTCAGGGGAAAGGTAAATTGTACTTTGATAAATTTAGAGAACAGATCGCTTTATTTATTGAACGTGAAGAAAACCTTATGGTTAAGAGGCAGTTAGCATCAAAAGATATGTCTAAAAAAACTGGAGAGAGTCTAAAGAAACTAGAAGAGACAAATGGTTGGGTAGAACACACTCATGTCGTCATTCAACAAGCAATGATGATCGAAGCAGCAGCCGTCGATATGGAGACCGGAATGCGAGGCTACCTCCTTGCTGGTAATGATGAGTTTTTGGAACCCTATAATTATGGACGTACTCGCTTTGATACTTTATTGAGCTCTTTACAAGAGACAGTAAGTGATAATCCTCCTCAAGTTAAACTTCTGGATGAAATTCGTTCAATAATTCATGAATGGATCGAAAGTGTAGTCTCTAAAAATATAGCTCTACGAAGAGATATTGGAGATGCAGATACGATGAATGACATGGCTAAATTAGTGGGTAAAGCAGAAGGGAAAACATACTTTGATCATTTTCGTAAGCAGATTGAGACATTTATTGACCGGGAAGAAATTCTTATGGAAAAAAGAAAAAAAGAAGCTTTCAATACAGCGTCTGTGACACAAGCAACCATCTTATGGGGAACAATTATAACTTTAATTGCCTCATCAATAATTTTCTATATACTTTCAATGAACCTAACGAGACCTGTAAAGGCTATTGTTGGTAATTTAAAAGATATTGCCCAAGGAGAAGGTGACCTAACTAAACGATTAGATGTTCAAAGTACTGATGAGGTAGGTGAATTAAGTAGTTGGTTTAATGAATTTGTAGATAAACTCCAAGTGATTATTGCCGAGGTGCAGTCCGGTAGTATCGAACTGGTGGACCAGACTCATATAGTAGCAGATAGGAGTGGTTCTATAAATGAGTCTGTTGAGGGAATGAATAAACAAGCTAAGAGTGTGAGTAAATCATCGAAACAGATGAGCGAAAGTGTGAAGGGTATGGCTCAAGAAATAGAGACGATGAACTCTAATACTGAGCAAGTTTCAGCTCTTTCAGAGCAGATGACCGATGCTATGAACTTAGTAGCAGCAGCTGTAGAGGAGTCTCAGATAGGTTTATCCTCTATTGCAGAAGATTCAGTCGCTATAAGTAGTCAGATATCTGAGATTGTCACTCAAACAAACGAAGGAGAGTCACTTAGTAATGAAGCAGTAAGTATAGTTACTTCAGCGAACGAAAAAATCAGTAAACTAAGTGAAGCGTCTGAAGAAATATCGAAAGTAGTTGAGATAATTATTGAAATATCTGAGCAAACTAAAAATCTAGCGCTAAATACTACAATTGAGGCCGCTCGGGCTGGAGAAGCAGGTAAAGGCTTTGCTGTTGTTGCTAGTGAAGTGAAAGAGTTGGCCAAACAAACCAATGATGCAACAGCTCAGATACAGACTCGCATAGATGCCATAAAAGGTTCAACTTCTGAAACAGTTACAGAAATAGAAAGCGTTGGTAATGCTATTTATAAGCTGAATGAGATAGTTGTTGGTATTTCAGGATCCATGAATGATCAAAAAGAAAAGGTGAATAGTAGTTCTGTTGCAAGTTCGCAGGCGGCATCAGGTTTAAAAGAAATTGCTCAAAATGTAGCACAAGTGAATGAAGGTATAAACGAGATAAACGGTGAGATTTCCTCGCTTAAATTGGCTTCGAATAATGTATCTGAGACAGTGATTTCAAACAAGAAACAAACCTCTGATGTTAGTCAAAATATAGAAGAGATGCATGGCTCTTTAGCTCAAAATAGTACTGAAGTTTCATCTATAAATAATACAGTTTCGGAAATGGCAACAAAAGCTGGGAATCTTCAAAAGTTAGTGGGTAGATTTAAAGTCTAATATTATCGATCTGCTTTAAATACTTAGATGGAAAAATAACATCCTAGATGGTAGGTTTTGAGAAATATTATCTAGGAGTTGTATGCATATATACATAGATGCAGATGCTTGTCCCCAGCCAGTGAAAGAAGTTGTTTATAAAGTTGCGGAGCGCTTAAAAATTGATCTGACTTTAGTGGCGAATCAGTTTATGCAGATTCCCTCAAGAGAAAACTTTAAGTTTATCCAGGTTGGTGCAGGTGCGGATGTTGCCGATGCAAAAATTGTTGAGCTTGCAGAAGCAGGTGACTTAGTCATTACCCAAGACATCCCTTTAGCGGATTTGATTGTTCAAAAGAAAGCCTTCGCTATGAGTCCAAGAGGAAAGCTGTTTACTGAAGCAAATATCAAAGAACGTCTTTCTATGCGTGACTTTATGACGGAGCTTAGAAGTTTTGGTGTAGATACTGGAGGGCCACCTCCATACTCAGATAGAGACCGCCAGAATTTTAATAATCAATTAGATAAGTTTGTGACAAGGCAACTCAAAAAATGAGAGTCCATGTTGATTTAAATAGTCACATAAACAGTTTCCAGATAAAGCCTATTCATGAGAGAAGGTTAAGTGAGGAGTTTCCTCAGCACGATTTTGTTTTTAATGATTCGTATAAAGACCTTAAAGAGAATATTGCCGAAGCAGAAGCTGCTTTAGTTTGGCAGTTTCCAGAGCACTTATTTCAACAGGCGATTAAACTGAAGTTACTTTGTACTCCAGCAGCAGGGAAGGACTGGGTTGCAGTAGATCCTTCAGGGGCTGTTCAGAATCATTTTTCGAGCTTTCATGGTGAGATTATTTCGGAATCGTTTCTTACTATGCTTTTGGCGGTAAATAATCGATTGGTGACTTCCTTGAAAAGTCAGTCTGCTAAAGAGTGGGGTCGAAATGAATATGCGGGCCGAAAGCTTTTAAAAAATCAAAGTTTATTGATTATTGGTTTTGGTAGTATTGGCCAAAAGTGTGCTGAAGTTGCTATGTCCTTAGGAATGTCAGTTACTGGTGTTTCTAGATCTAAAAAAACGAATGGAAAGCTGCGAATTATTCATCCTGAAGAACTTGCCGATGAAATTAGTCATTTTGATCATATTTTAAATCTATTGCCAGGGGGGAAAGAAACGGAGAAGTTTGTTTCTAGAGAATTAATCACAAAAATGAATTCCTCTGCATCATTTTATAATTTTGGTCGTGGTACGACTGTAGATGAGCATGCCTTGATTGATGCCCTGAAAGCAAAAGAGATCTTTTTTGCAGGGTTGGATGTTATGGAGAAAGAGCCTCTGCCTCTGGAATCAGAACTTTGGAGTTTAGAGAATGTTATCCTCACGCCTCATTCATCTTGTTGCTATGAAGACTATTTACACTTGTTTATTGATGAATTAAAAGATGTGCTATGAGTCGTTTGGTACGAACTGTTATTGGGAAGCCTTGGATTCCTTATGAAAACAAAGTTGAGTTCCACATCGACTTTGAGAAACAGTCTTTTGATGCCCCTATAACGACAGTTCACGGGTTTATTTTTGATTCAGAAAAACGTTTACTTATGGTTAGACATAAGACGCGCGGTTGGGAAATACCTGGGGGGCATATAGATGATGGAGAATCTGATGAAAAGGCGATGCACCGAGAGCTTTATGAAGAGTCTCAAGTAAAAGTGAAGAGTCTTTTTAGACTCGGATATTTAAAGAAGATAGCGACAGGCTCTAAACCAGAAAAGTGTGATTATCCTTACCCTCTAAGTTATTGTTCCTTCTTTGCCGCAGAACTTGATTCTCAAGAGAACTTTGTTGGAGACGAGAGTATTGTTGATTATCGTTTTATGAGCTTGAAGGAAGCTCACAAAACAAAGTGGATTATGTCATATAAAGATTATTTAGATGCTGCTTTAAGTCTTGAAAGTTTATGACTTTTTCTTGTCTAGTATATCTTTGAACTTCGCTAGGTTACTACCTAAGCTTTGGATGTTGTTAGCAGAGTTTTGAACAGCTTTTTTATTCTCATTCATGACTTGTTCAAACAGTTCATGCCTGTATACAGCAACATTTTTAGGGGCGACTATACCGAGGTGGACTTGAGAACCAGAAACTTTGATGACTTTGACTTCTATGTCGTTACCGATCATGATGCTTTCGTCGAGTTTTCTTGTAAGTATTAACATGATTTCACCTCAAGAGTTTCCCATTTTGTCTAGACCTTCCCATATATTGTATCTTACGGGATAGTTATCTAGGATTACTTGTCGGCCTTTACAGTTTTGTAAGTTGATAACAACGGGCGCGAGCAGATTAGCAGTGTTTTCACGAGGGTCTTCTTTTACGGTTACGAAACAGAAGACTAGAGCATCTTGTGGATCTTTTAGTCCCAGTTGCAATAGGTCAGCAGCGGAGATCTTAACAAGATAGTCTTTGTAGATTAAAAAAGGGTCAATGCAAACAAAGCCAAGTTCATCTATCTCAATAGATTTGAAGTACAGAAAAGGCTTTATGTCATCATTGGTGACAAGTGTGAAATTCTTTGCATCTTCAAAAGCAGGAACACCGTCAGCAAAGTGAAATACAGCTTCTTTGTCTAGCGACTTTAGCATTTCACCTTTATAGGGAGTAAGTCCTAGTATGACGTTTTGTTTATTTTTCTTTTTATCCACAATTAGGCCTTAGTATTGGCGTCTCAAGTTACTCGGAAGTATTGATAGACTTTCACGATATTTTGCAACCGTTCTTCTTGCGACTTTAAGACCTTGGTCTTTTAATAGATTAGCAAGTTGAGAGTCAGAAAGTGGTTTTCTTGAGTCTTCTTTTGAAATAAGTTCTTTGATCGCTTTTTTGACAGTTGCATTAGACACTTCGCTACCATCTGAAGATGTATAACCTGGTGTGAAAAAGTAGCGTAGGGGAAAAAGACCATACTTACACTTTAGGTATTTTCCTGCTACAGCACGACTGACAGTTGTCTCGTGTACATCAGAAAGGTCAGCCACTTGTGACATAGTTAATGGTCTCAAGTGATTTAGGCCATTATTAAAAAATGACTCTTGCTCTTTCAGAATTGCATTCGTGATTTTATGAATTGTTGATTGCCTTTGCATAAGACTATTAATGAGGAAGACACCACCGTTGATTTTGCTTTTGATATAGTCTTTAGCATCTTTAGCCAGAGCGGGGTCCTTCAGCATTTTCTTATAGTAGGGACTGATTTTTAATGTAGGAACTCTGCCATCGTTAATCTTAACTTTGAGGGCTCCATGTTCTTCGATTATTTCTACTTCTTCTTGAACATAGTTTTGAGGAAGAACGGGAAGATTATCTGTTAGGTGGGGTTGAAGGTTCTGTATTTCACTGATTATTTGGTGTAGCTCAGTCATAGTAATTTGCATAGTTTTAGCAACTTTTGGGAGTCTATTGGCTGCTATATCATCTAGATAAAGGTCTATGGCCTTATAAGTGATGCTCTCTTTGCGACCTTCCCTTTCTAATTGAATCAACAGTCTTTCTCTTAAGTCTCTTGCACCGACGCCAGCAGGTTCAAGTTGTTGGATAACAGAAATCGCCTCGTGTAGGTCTTCTATCTTTTCTCCTGTAACCATGGATAAATCAGCAGGATGACTTGTAAGGTAACCATCATCATCTAAACCAGAAATGACTGTTTCACAACAAGATCGTAAATTTTCTTCAAGACCCATAAACATAAGTTGTTCAATTAGGTGATCATGTAAAGTTTTAGTAGTTGTAAGGGAGTCTAAAAAATGTCGTCTTTCATCGCTTTCTGTTTTGATTGGTGAGCTTACTCGATTGTAAGAAGTTTTGCTTTCAAGCTGAAGTATTTTTTCAACCCACTCATCGCTATCAACTTTATTGTTAACTTCTTCATTATTGACATCTTCTATTTCAAGTTTTTCATAAGACTCGGCTTCAACTTCTAGCACAGGGTTTTTTTCAACTTCTCCTGTTATGATACTGGAGAGTTCCATCACTGGAGCAAATAACATCTCTAGTGCTTGGATTTGGTGGTGCGTCATTGTCTGTTCTTGACGCATGCTTTGTTGTTGAACTAACTCTGTGGCCATCTTAAACTCCTTATCTTCTCAAAAGGTCATAAATTTTTGCTTGGTGCATAAAAACAAATCCTAGGCGACCGATGGTGATGAATTCAAAATCATTTAAAACCTTCGATTCATTCGCCTTTAATAGTGTACCCGCAACAAGCGTGCCATTTGTTGATCCTAAATCTGTGATATAATATTTATTTTGTTCTAAACGTATGGCTGAGTGCTGTTTAGAGATGGTGAAATCTGGAATGATTAAATCGTTTGGGATGATTCTGCCGATAGTAAATACATTGGGAGATGTCGTAGAGTCCCTATTTTTTCTAAGAGCATAAATGGATTGACTGAAGTTTTCGTCATCATTTAAACCGTGAAAAGTGTCTTCTAGCGACTGTTCTTCTTGTTGAGCTGCCATGCGTTCACGAATAGCTTGAACACTGAAAACCATGGTGTTTTTACTGTCTCCCACTTTTGAAAGCTCACCTTCGTAGAGCTTCCTAGAGACGAGTACTGGGTGTGACATGCTGGCAATAAATTTTTCACGTGAGATACTATTTATATATGTAGTGAACTTTGTGTTATTTATCCGACCCGTGCTGCCAACAAAATCATGAATATTATTACTCATTCATTATCCTGACTTTTATCTTTTAAATCTTTTAGACGGCGTTGTTTTTCAAGTTCTTTCTCTGCTTCTGGAGACAAGGAGAGCTTCACCGCATTTTCTTCATTGTAAACATTCTTAGTAGAGGCTGCATTCTTCTTTTGCTTTTTCTTTTTAGGACCGCCAAAGAAGTTAAATCTATAGCCTTCGCTATCTGAAACATTTTCAGATTGGGCTATAGGTTTTTCTTCAGTTGTTTTTGTCGGCTTATCAGGAGGTGTACTCGGTGTGATAGGCTCTAACATGGTGGCCTCCAAGTTTACTCAAGTTTCATTATCGAACGCATCTTAACCAGAATTTCTTTATACATTTGCGAAACTCTACCTTCACTAACTTCCATGACTTCAGCTATTTCTTTGACTCTTAAGTCTTTATAGTGACGTAAATATAGTAGTTGCTGGTCTCTTTCGGGTAAGTATTTAAAGGCTTTCCTCATCGATTCTAGGGATAGTTGCTTATCTGCAGCCTCCCATGGTGTTGAGTCACCTTTGTCCTCGATGACTTCAGAGTAGCTGACGCCTTGATTGTTCTTGGTGTCTAGGCTAAGTGCATTACTCGCCATACCAATAAACTGTGAAACTTCACTTTCTTTGATGCCCATATTTTTGGAGATCTCGTCCATAGTTGGGCAGCGTCCAAGTGAGGTACTAAGTTTGTTAATAGTTTCGCATATCTTTTTATACGTTTTACGCTGGTTTCTTGTTAGATGATCCTGTTTTCTAAGTTCATCCAGCAAGGCACCTTTGATTTTTAGATTGGCATATGTTGAAAACTTGTAGCCTTTACTCGGTTGAAAACTTGATATTGCACCATGTAAACCAACTACACCAGAACCAATAAGGTCATTACTATCCATGTTTTGATGAACTCTTATGGAAAGTCTCTCAACTTCTTTAAAAACAAGAGGCAAGTACTTTTCAACAAGCTTTTCATGGATATCTCTTGAACGATTTAGCATGTAAGCATCCCACATATGGGTCTCATCACTATAGTCGATTTTGAGGTTCTTTTTATATGCTTTAAGACTATTCATTTTAACTTAATTGTTCAAATTTCTCGTTTAGTTGACCTTCAAGAGACTCGCGCTTTTGTTTGAGTTCTTCGATTTTTCTTTTTGCTTCTTCTTTCTTTCTTTTTTTCGCTTCGAGTTCAGCTTCTTTTCTGACTGCTTCAAGATAAGAAGCAAGAATTTTCCCAATTGTATTAAAGCAACCAAGAAATAAAATGGATGACACAACCAGAGTTATGAGTGACACATACGCAGAATAGTAGAGACCATAGCCACGGCTCATGTTTAAGACCAGTAGTAAAATACTGACTATAAAGCCTCCTGCAGCTGATATTTTCTTTACTTCATTCCAGAACATTTTTATGCCTAAATACTCATAATCCCTTTCAGGATCGCTTCAGTGTTAAATTCGTCAATTGAGACTGCATGGTCCCCCATTATTCTCAGTGCGATTTGTTTAAGTCTTTGTGCCACTTCTCCCTTATCGTCCATTGCGAAAAGAGGTTTTCTACTAAGAACTGCTTTATGAACAAGTGGAGAGTAGGGGATGATGCCTAGTAAATTCATCGAACTACAAAGATAATTTTTTGAGATCTGAGTAAGGTTTTTAAATATTTTTTGTCCTTGTTCATCTGATCTTACCATATTTAGAACAACATTGATGTTGTCAGAAAGTTTGTCTTGTTTTGCTACTTTCATGAGTGCATATGCATCCATGATTGAAGTTGGCTCCATAGTCATGACTACTAGAGTTTGGGGTGCGGCTGCGATGAATGAGGTTACACTTTGGTTTATTCCAGCTCCGCAGTCAAACATCAGTATGTCATAGTCTGCAGCATATGATAAGAGTTCATTTACGATGTTATTGAGTCTAGCAGAACCAATGTTCAACATCTGCCTCTCACCAGAGCTGGCGGGAAGGAAATCTACGCCATAGTCGGTTTTACAAACTATCTCTTCTATTGATTTTCCATGAAAGATTGCATCTTGTAGCGTAAACTCAGGGTTTTTGCCCATAAGTATATCAACGTTAGCAAGGCCTAAATCTGCATCGATTAACAACACTTTATTACCGAGGGATGCTAAGGCAATGGCAGTATTTACGCTGACAAAAGTTTTGCCAACTCCACCTTTTCCACTAGCAATGGCTATACAGCGTAGCGCTTTTTTATTTTTAAATTGATTGGATGTAGAAATCGTTGCGTTTCTCAATCCATCTGCCTGATTTTTAGGCGCCAACATTTAGAGGTCTCCATTAGTCAATCGTTTACTGTCCCCGGTATCTGGTATTAACATCGCAGTTATCAGGCCTGATGATGCAGGTTTTATATCTTCAGGGACTCTTTGTCCGTCAGTAACGTAAACGACAGGGATGTCGGCAAGGTCAAAAAGGGTTGATAATCCATCGTAGCAAGAACTTTCATCTTTTTTTGTGATTAAAATACAGCTTGGATCGAGGCAATTGAAACTGTTGAAGATTGATACAGCATCTTCCTTGCGGACACTTGCTGGAACAGTTAATACGACATTCATTTCGGGCACTGATTTTAGTATTTTTGTA
>JAJPOQ010000133.1 GCA_021232515.1 Lentisphaeraceae bacterium | reverse complement strand
TTTATTGTCCAAGATAAAATATGGCCTAAATGCACTTCTTCATTATTATCCGTTTATCACAGAACTTGAGACATTACCAATTTGTAAAAGATCCTAAAATAACCATCATTAGTGCTAAACCACTTGCGCCAATAATCCCGTGATCATTAAAAATAGCATTCAACAAGCCCGTAACTATCGCGGTAAAAAGCATCATATAAAGCAGTTTACGGCTACCAAACTTCTCTTCTAAAACCGGACCGATAAGTAAAATGATCGTAAAATTGCCAACGAAGTGAGAAAAGTCTGACTGGCCTACAAGGTTGGATGTCGCATGAACCATCGTATACGAGATCAATTTCAAGTAATCAAAAGACTTCCAATCAAAATTACCCGGTAAGGCCAAATAAGGAGTTAAATCTACCAAGTATGCGCAACTAATAAGAATACAAAAACTCAATATAGTAAATGACAGTATCAATGGTGAATTGTAAGTGACTCTAACGCTCATGCCCTACTCCTTTATCCATTTCCCAAACTTGTACCTAAAAAGGATCTTCTTCGATTTTCCTTCAAAGCTAGATAACTCAAAAGGGATGTCTAAAAAGTTCGAATCGCCTTTCAGTTTTAACGGAAACTCTAGTTTCATTTTTTTAGCATGAGAAAGAGCTTCTCTGAAGAAAATGACAAAGTGCTCAACTGAAACATCGCCAACAAGAGCGACTCCACTGCTAGGATAAATAACTCGGCCATTTTTATCGACTGATAGATACGTTACTGGATAAGAATATACATCTTTGCCCAACGTATATATCCTCTCTGCATTTAGAGTATAAAAGATTGGGTTCGAGCTACTGCCGCCAATCCAATCACTCTCAACAGCTAATAACTTCCTTTCGATTTTACCGGTAAACTTTTCATAATTATAGCGCTGCTTTGGCTTCGGTTTTTCAACAGAAGTTGAACAGCCCCAAAAAGCTATTACCAAGAAAAAACTAAGAAGTTGTTTCATCTGATTCATCAGACTTGGCAGATTCGTATAAATCTTTCAAAAAGCCTGGCTGTAAAATTCTAGTCGTTATAGTTTTCATCGCTTCGATGTGCATATTCGGATCATTGGTCGGACTCACTAGTAAGAAAATAAATCGCACACCCTGTCCGTCTGGACTATCCCACTCAATACTATCGCCCTCTTTCACAAAAGCACAGACGACCATTGGGTAATCAACGTCTGAAGTTCGACAATGCGGCAATGCCACCTCGTCACCCATACCAGTTGAACAAAGTTTTTCTCGTTCTAAGACCAAGCTTAAAATATTTTGCAATTCGCTTATATTTCCGTGCTTGAGAAGCTCGGCACACATCATCTTCATAGCATCTTCTTTCGAGCGAACATCTATATCGACAATTATTCTATCTTGAAGGATTTTCTCAAAAGAAATGAGCTCAACAGACTCAACAGGAACAGGTGCTTCCCCCTTCTCTATCTTTTCTGTTCTTTCATCAGAAATAATCTTCTTCCACTTTTTCAGAACCTGATTCACCAAAGATGCTCCAGCCACTTCAAAAAGTAACATTGCTGGAATGATTGCCGCGATAGAATCAGTTAAGCTTTTACTAACATAAGTCCCCATAACCAGTAAACTTATGCCTGTCGCACCCATGTTCGGTAGAAATAGATATGGCAAAAACTTTTGTAAACGTTTTTCTCGGTCAATGATCAAACAAGCCAACCATGTACCAAATAGTTTACCAATGGTTCTCAAAACGATATAGATACCAATAAGCTTTAGGTTCGAGAAATCACTAAAAATTGCAAAATCAAAACGAGATCCAATCAAAGCGAAAAAGAACAAGTGTGAGAACCTCATCAAATCTGGAACTTTAAGAGAATCGAAAATATACTGGCTGTGATAATTAGAAACTAGAAGACCGGTAACAATTATCGCGATAGTAAACGGAACTTTAAAGACCATCGCAGTACCAACATTCATACAAACTGCAGCCCAAACAATAAACAAAACAGTAACGGTAGGGATAGAGTCTGAGGATAGTAAATCAACCAATTTCTTATTCGAAGTTTTTTCACTAAACTCATCACAAATGAGTCTATTTTGAACTGCTGACTTAATTAAAAAGAAGGTTCCCACACCTATAGCCAAGGTGACTCCTGCAAATCGAACAAAACCTTTAAAGTCTGGTTCTGCGAACTGAGTTTGGGCACTAAAAACAATCAATATTATCACGAACAAAATCAATTCTGTGATCGTATCTATGGTCGTAGACTGTGCCCATATAGTCTTCATGCGCCCTTCAACCTGACGGTGAGTCATAGAAATGAGCACTGACGCAGGCGATGATGACGAAGCCACTGCAGCGAGTATTGCCGCAACAAAAGCAGGAAGGTCGGCAAAATAGTACAGTCCACCAAAAACTAGAAAGAATGTAATCAGGGTATGTGTAATACTTGTGATTAAAGACTGTTTACCAAGCTCCTTAATCCTATCAGCATGACACTCTTCTGTAATTGTAAACAGAACAACGCCCATATAGACCGGAAGATAAAACAAAAGGCTCGACAGAGCATTTTCGTGTAATTGAACCATAGATGCATCTGCTTTACCAAAAAATGGCAAACCATCTTCAAAACGGTTCAATAAATAATCAATAAACTTTAAAAAGGAAGGACCAATTAATATACCACCGACAACTTGCCCCGCAGTCTCGCCCAAACCTATCTTGCGAAAGATCTTTCCCGACACAAAGGCCGTCATTATCAAAGCTCCGATCAATAAGATCTGAGCCATCGTCATATCTGCACTAAGCATATAGTTTTCCAAAAATTAACAGCAGGCTTCCCCGCTCTCTTGCTGACTGTATTGGTCCGTAGCGATTGTATTCCCACAAACAAATTCGCCATAGTGAACAGAACGACTGCCATGCAGATCAAAATGTTCTTTGAAACGGCTCAATTGTAGCATATCTGCTGTATTTCCGCAAACCCTTTCAGGTCTACCAACTTCAAAAGCATGATGATCGTCCAACTTAAAAATGTGCGGCGCCTGCTTAATCGACCCTTTATAAACAGCAACTTCACCATAGTCTTCACAGTTACTCTCCAAAGTTGGCAACTTAAATAAACGATACGTTCTAGAAGTAAATCGAGCGGTGCCAGTCAACGCTTTCACATCTTCTTCAAGCTCTATTCCCCCTTCACTCACTAAACGGGGGTCTTTAAATCCCGCTGATTTGGCTAAAGCGATAAAGTCATTCACATACAATGCTCCACCAAGACATTCTCCATAAAGCATTTCATCTCTGCGAAGTTCATCTGACAAACGACGGTCACAAAAAACATCTGAGAAGTAAAACTCGCCACCTTCTTTTAAAATATCGAAAACACCTTCTATAACGGCTTTTTTATCTGGTGACAAATTCACGACACAATTGGAAACCACCAAATCAACTGAGTTTTGTTGAATGCCCAACTCTGAAAGCTGTTCTATATAACCCGAAAGAAAATCTACATTGTTACGACTATAACCAAAACGTTCCATCTGGCTTGGTAAAACTTCTCTTGCTGTAGCCAACTGAGTATCAGTCATATCTACACCGATCACTTGCCCATGCTCTCCAACTAATTGACTATAGATGTACACGTCTCTTCCCGAACCACAGCCCAAGTCCACAACAGTTGCACCTCCGACTGCTTCTGTCACAGGAAAGCCACAACCATAGAACTTATCTAAGACTTTATCGTCTATATTCGAGATGAGAACTTTCATCCACTGCGGAGGTTCGCCACCGGCACAACACGCACTAGTCTTTAAGTCTTGACTGCTTTTAAGAACTTCTGAGTAGTAGTTTTGAACACTTTCTTTAACGGAATGCATTTATCCATTTTCCTCTGATTGCTTGAAAAATACCATACGACTTACATCTTTCAATTCAGGATGGGACGACGTTAGTGTCAGGTAAATTCATTTTCTAACAGTTTTTAATAGCAAATTAACTGAAAAAAGAGCTATTTCACGCTTAGGTGGGTTATAGTAGTGTTCGACTTATCACTAACGTAAGTGAAATCGACATAAGAAATAATTTTAGGAGTTCAGAAGGCATGCGTCAATCAATACTGGGAATGATACTAGCAGGGGGAGAAGGTACAAGGCTAGCTCCATTAACAACCAAAAGAGCAAAACCAGCAGTTCCTTTCGGCGGAAAATACCGCATAATCGACTTTGTTCTCAGTAACTTCGTTAACAGTGGTATCCTAAGTACATTTGTGATCACTCAGTTTCGTTCTCAAAGTCTTTCTGAGCATATCATCAATGGCTGGAACATTTCAAGTTTAATCAAAGGGCAATTTATCGTCCCCGTCCCTGCACAGATGCAGAGCGACAATAAACGCTGGTATACAGGTACTGCAGATGCCATCTGGCAGAACTTACACTTAGTTAACGACTTTCAACCTGAACTCTTAGCAGTTTTCGGTGGTGACCACATCTATAAAATGGATATCAGCCAGATGGCTAAGTTCCATACTGAAAAAGAATCTTTAGCAACTATCGCTGCTATTCCCGTTCCAATAAGCGAGGGTAACAGATTCGGCATCATTCAAGTTGACGAAAACTGGCGCATCACTGGTTTCCAAGAAAAACCAGAAGATCCGACTCCTATGCCTGGCAACCCGGATTATTGCCTTGCATCCATGGGTAACTACATCTTTAATTCTAAGTGGATTACTGGCGTTCTAAATGAAGACGCTAAAGACCCTGACAGTTCTCATGACTTTGGCAATGACATCCTACCACATGCTGTCGAAACTGGCCGTCTTTATGCTTATAACTTCTATGATAATAAAATTGTCGGCGCCCTAAAACACAAGGAACCATATTGGCGTGATGTAGGTACAATCCAGTCGTACTACGAAGCAAATATGGATTTAAGAATGGCCGATCCACAACTAAATCTTTACAGCGATACATGGCCAATTCACACTTATAACACTCCTCTTCCTCCGGCAAAGTTTGTTCACAATGAAGAGATAGGTTTCCAAGGTAAAGCTCGTATTGGCAAAGCTATAAACTCTACAATTTGCGATGGCTGTATAGTCTCAGGAAGTACAGTTCTCAACTCAATCCTTTCTCCCGAAGTCCACGTCCATAGTTACTCCACAGTTTGTGACAGTATCCTCATGAACCACGTCGACATTCGTGAAAATTGTCAAATCAGAAATGCAATCATCGACAAACATGTTGTCCTCGAACCGGGAACTCAGATCGGTTACGACAGAGAAAAAGATGCGGCGAAATTCAAAGTCGTTGATCTAGATGAAAAAGCTGGTACTTGGTTGACTATAATTGAGAAAAACCACAATAAAGTCAACGATAAGATGATGGCCTCCCATTTAGATTTCTAATTATGCTCGATGAACTTAAGATTATTGCTAGTGAAGTAGATAAAACTTTACGAGAAGATGAATTCCCAGAAAATATTCTGCCAAATTATTTAAAAGAGGCAGTCATTGACTACCCTACTCGTGGTGGCAAAAGGCTTAGACCTGCAGTAGCTATGTGGACTTGCGGACTCTTTTCACAAAAACCAGAAACGGCTCTTTTACCAGCTTGTGCTATCGAGATATTTCATACTTGGACACTTGTTCACGATGATATAATCGATGACGACCCTACTAGACGAGGTAAGCCATCTTCTCACGAGTCTCTGAAAACAACTTCAAAAGAATTATTTAAAGCTGAAGAAAAAGACGCCGACCAGTTTGGTAAAAGCTTTGCCATATTAACCGGTGATCTTCAACAAGCTTGGGCTATGTCACTGCTGATGAAGGCATCTGGGAAAACTCTGACAAGTGAATTAACCCTCTGCATCATGGACCGTATGATCAACCATCTTTATCCGCGCCTCTTAAGTGGCGAAGCTATAGATGTTGAGTTTGAGCACCGTCCATTAGACGATATTTCTGAAGAAGAAATACTGACTATGCTGCGCTGGAAAACTGGCGTTCTACTACAGTTTGCTGCTGAAACTGGTGCTATCATCGGTTTAAATACTCCAAACTACAGACTCGACTCTGTAAAGTCTGCCGGAGAGTTTGCTCTAGAAGCAGGACTTGCCTTCCAACTGCAAGATGACATCCTTGGAGTTTATGCGCAAGAGGAAGAGTGGGGTAAACCTGTTGGTAATGATATTCGTACCAGAAAAGTTACTCTACTTATCAAAAAAGCTCTTGAGTTATCTACAGGCGAAGAAAGAATTCACCTGACAAATTGTCTTGGAAATGCAGACATGACAGAAAGCGACCTAGAAAGAGCTCGTGACATAATTAGAGAGTGCGGTGCCCTATCTGCCATTGAAGAAATGGCAAAAGAATGTATAGAGAAAGCTAAAGAATCACTTCTCCAGTTGCAAGATAACAAATATCGTCAACTTCTGGATGAGTTAGCGGACTTTTTAATACAAAGAAAATTTTGACGTTTTAAGGATATAAAAATGAGCTTTACCGGTGTACATACCGCAATCATAACCCCTTTCAAGAACAATGCTGTAGACTATGCTTCTCTTGAAAAGCTGATTGAAATGCAAATCGAAGGTGGCGTTGACGGCATAGTAGCTGTTGGCACAACTGGCGAGTCTCCAACTCTTACTGTTCATGAACATGGAGAAGTCATAAAGTTCATCATCAAGCAGGTTGCAAACCGCTGCAAAGTTATCGCCGGTACTGGCGGCAACTCTACTGATGAAGCAATAGAACTAACAGTCGAAGCCTTTAAAAATGGTGCTGACGGTTCACTGCAAGTTACTCCTTACTATAATAAGCCAACACAAGAAGGCTTATTTCAACACTTCACAGCTATTTCAAATGCAGCGCCCGAGCTACCAATGGTTCTTTACAATGTCCCAGGGCGTTCTGCTACAGAGATAGCAATCGATACTGTTGCAAGACTTTCAGAAAACCCAAATATCCCGGTAATCAAAGAAGCTGGTGGCAGTGTTGACAGAGTTAGTCAACTCCAAGCCGTTTGTGACATCACTATTCTAAGTGGTGACGATGCTTTAACTTTACCAATGATGTCAGTCGGTGCTAAAGGCGTAATCAGCGTTATCTCAAACATTATGCCTAAAGAAATGGTCAAACTCGTTCAACTTGCGAATGAAATGAACCTTAAAGAAGCCGCTGCTCTTCATAGAAAACTTTACCCACTTATGAACGATCTTTTCATCGAGTCTAACCCTATACCAGTTAAGACACTCTTATCTGAGATGGGTTACTGCGCAGATGAGTTCAAACTGCCGATGACAAACATCTCTGCGGCAAATCTTGCAACTCTAAAAGAGTCTGCGACAAAAGCTGGACTAGTTCTTTAAGAGCTAAAAGTATTTTTTAAGAAGGCGTCACTATTTAGTGACGCCTTTTTTATGTAAATCATTCAAACAGGTACACTTACTGCTTTTAGTTACTCAAAACGATTAACTGGAAAAGTGAAAATGCAAAATCTCATCAACCTATTTAAAGAATTCCTTGGCATAGGCATCCTGCCCTCTGAAAAATACTTCGTCCCCAAGAAGAAAGCAGCAAAAACATCTAAAATATACAAGCATAAGTTAAGCTTAGCTGAGCCTCGAAATTTAGAAATATTTCGTTGGTGGGAACTACCTGTACAAAAAGACGAACGTGCCATTTTTGAAGAAATAGAAAACTCCGTTCTGTATGATGAACTCAAAGTTGTCCTCAAGGAGTCTCGACTAGAAGTCATCGAACTACCGGCAACTATTTCCGCTGTTATGGACAAAATTCATAAAAAACACTTTTGGTACTCAGAAGTTGTTGAGCTCATAGAAAAAAGTCCTGCTTTAACTGGAGACTTTCTGTCGATTGTCAACTCCGCGGCATTTTCAAAAGGTATGTTTATCTATGACCTTTATCATGCTCTACCAAGACTCGGTCGCAAGAAGATCCAATCCATCCTTTTTCTAAATGCATCTAAAATGAGTCTTCCTGAAACGCCATTATTTGAAAAAGTTTCAGAAGAAATCATCTATCAAAGTCAAGCTGTAGCGAAGATCTGCCGTATTCTTGCGCCTCAATTCGGCATTGACCAAAATGAAGCATTCTTAGCAGGCCTTCTTCACAACATCGGAAAAATTGGTCTACTTAAACAAATCAGCAATCACTACAACCTACCTAAAGACATCGACGTGGAGTACCATCAATCACTATTTGATAACATCCTACCTCACTTCGAAAACAACGCCGCTAAAAGAATTGGGCAATACTGGAAGTTAGAAAACAAAATCATCGCTGCCATAACTCAACATTCTAGTCTCGACAAAATGAACCGTTCATGTCTTGATTTAAAGGACCTGAAACTCATTTCACTCGTCAATCTTGCCGTGTACCTTTCAAGAATTCTTGGTTATGGAAACAGTATAACTCAAACCAACCTTTTTGAGCTTACCTCTGCTAAAATCCTCAACCTAAAAGACGACGAAAATGGCCACAGAATGTTGATGAATATATATGACTCCTTCCAAGAAAATGAAGAAGCTGAAACAACCGTCGCTTAGCAAAACTAAATTCACCAAACTTTAAACAAATGACTGGTTTCATTTCGCTGCCTCCAACATATAATACATAAAAATTATATGAGAGGGCTTACATGGAAATCGCTTTTTTCAGTACCAGGAAATACGATCGCCAGTTTTTTGAACAAGTTAACAAAGACTTTGATTTTGAACTGACATTTTTCGAAGCTCATCTAAATGAAAACACCATTTCGCTGGCTCTAGACTTTGAAGTCATCTGTATTTTTGTAAATGATCGACTAAGTGACGATTTGATTCAGAAATTAAGCCAAGGTAAAACAAAAATTATCGCTTTAAGATGTGCAGGCTTTAATAATGTCGACCTAAAATCGGCAACTGAGCACAACATGAAAGTCGTTCGTGTCCCAGCTTACTCGCCAAATGCCGTTGCTGAACATGTTTTAGCAATGCTACTCACTCTATATCGCTATACCCACAAAGCTTATAACCGCGTCAAAGAAGGAAACTTCTCTCTTGTAGGAATGACTGGCAAAGAAATATTCGGCAAAACTGTCGGTATCATAGGCATGGGAAAAATCGGCAAAATAACCGCCAACATATTTAAAGGCTTTGGCTGTCGTGTTTTAGTTTCTGACCCAAAACTATCTTCTTCTGACAAACATCAAACATTTGAATACGTTGATAATAGTACAGTTTTCAAAGAGGCCGACATCATCTCACTTCACTGTCCTTTAAATGAAGATACCAAGTACCTTGTCAATGAAAAAACTCTAAAGATCATGAAAGACGGAGTCACTATCATAAATACTAGTCGTGGTGGGCTGATAAACACTATGGACGTCTACAAAGCGTTAAAATCAGGTAAAGTCGCCTTCCTTGGAATAGATGTCTATGAAGAAGAAGAGAAACTCTTTTTTGAAGACCTCTCTACAGAAATAATCATGGATGACCTCTTCATGAGGCTTACAACATTCCCAAATGTTCTTATAACTGGTCATCAAGGTTTTTTCACCGAAAGAGCTTTGGAGAATATAGCAACAACTACCCTTCAAAATATCGACGACATCCAACGTTCCGGTTCATCGTCAAACGAAGTTACAGTTGATTAGGGAATCTTATCAAAGGCCTTGCTGAGCTTTAACTTCAGCTTTTATATCTCGTGCAAATTTACCTGCTTCTTGGTAACTAACTCCAGATTTATCTTTATCGATCATATCTACTGGGAGTAAGCCTGAGATCTTGCCCGTTTTATCAGAAACGGCAAAGCAGTATTTCCCCTTACTGACAAAGTAATCGTGAACCCAATCAGTCGTAAAAGTCTTACCTTGATACTTATAGTGCAAAACTATATTTCTTTTTTCTATACCATCGTGCTCTACTCGAAACTCTCGAAGACCATATGGTGGAAGCTTAACGGCATACTTAGAACTTATTCGTGTCATGATCTGGGAATTACCCGCGCTACTCATACTTGAAGTAAATCCCGTGTTTGCGGATGCGCCTTTTACAGGTGGAGTTGAACCTGGGTAACCGTTGGGGTGTTCTAAAGAATACGTTGCTATAGGCTCCTTTTCTTGAGCATTTCTAGCCTCGTCTGACCTCTTCGACTCTCTATTAATTTTCTTAGCCACTTTACCCGCAACTCGTACTTTCCTCGCCGCCTTCATAGCCTTCCGACAAGACGTACCTGTCACTAAAACCAGACTGAAACCTACAGACAAAACAACCTTACTTTTCAACCCCATACTTAAACTTCCCTATAAATGATAAGTCATTATTATAAAAAAGGATAGAGTGATGATCAACAACCAATTTCAACTAACTTTCAGTTGTTACGCCTCAGTAGGAATTAGACAACACCCCATTTTCTGTTAGATACATTACTATAAGACCGTAATAACTCTATAAGGAAGTAAAATATGTCTAATAAACGACGCTATTTCAGTGCGGATCAGAAAGTTGCCAGTAT
>JAJPOQ010000104.1 GCA_021232515.1 Lentisphaeraceae bacterium | reverse complement strand
CAATCTTATCTAATTCAGCCTTTGCCAATTTAGCAGCATGACTTTCCGGACAAGTATCTATTACTTTTTTTAAAGCAGCTTTTACCTTGTCGTTGGTATTGCCTTTTTTGATTGCTCTTAGAATTTTCAAGAAATAAGCTTGTGCTTTTATTTCAGTGATGATCTGCTTGTCTTTTTTAAGAGCCTTACTTTTTGAGTAAGCTTCTTCCCCTAGTTCTTTACCAAACTTTTTGACTAATGCGTCATAGGTATTTATAGAAAGAACAAAGTTACGAACAGCTTCGGCATCTTTTGCAGTTTTAAGCATGGATGAAATTTCGTTTTGGTAAGATTGGTATTTTTCTTCAGCTTCTTTACTACCATAAGCCGCAGCCTTAGCAAACAGGTTCATAGCTTCGGCATATTTTTTTCTTTTTTCTGTTTGGAGAGCAAGTTTAAGGGCCTCTTTCTTTCTTAGCTCTTTAGGTGTGTCGAGAAACTGTATAGCAGTATCATAATCAGCAGTATCTGGAGTAGAGTGTCCAAGACCATCAATAATCATGAGTTTCGAGTTGTCTTTAAAACCGTTTTTCTTGTAAAAGTTATGTACACTTTTTGTACCAGGCAAGTTGAAGTCTTTTGTACCAGTTAGGTGCACATAGTAACCTTTCGCAGCTTCTTTAAGGATTTTTCGATCGAGCTTATTCGACCATGTGTTGCACCCACAGATAAAAATAGCACCTTTATATACTTCAGGTCTCTCGGTTATCAAATAACTAGATACACGACCACCACCTGAAAATCCCGAAAGGAATACTCTGTCTGAGTCTATTTTGTAGGCTGCTTTTATACGTGTAACACCTTCTAATGAGAGTAATGTACGCCAGTAGTTGTAGTAAGGTTTCTTTTTGTCATTTTGGTAAAAGTTCCCGCTGTTATTGGCCGCAATCCAGATAAGGTTATGCTTATCCATGAGCTCTTTCCACTTGCCTGGGAGTTTCCCGCCATTTCCCGGGCTTATATATGATAAGATACCAGAAGGTTTTGAGGGGTTATAGTTCTCTGGCACATAGACTTCCCAAGAAACTGCTTTGCCGTCATTTTCGTGACTAAGGTAACCATCTTTATTTGGAGTTAATTCAAACTTCGTAATTGGACCTATGTGTTTTTCAAAAGTTTCTACTTTTATACCTGGTTCATCAATTCGGTATGAACCCTTTTTTTCTGCAGTTAAGTGAAAGCATGTAAAAAAGACAAGTGTTAGTATGGAAATAAATTTCATTTTGTACCCTTTAATTAGATTTAGATGTAAGTTTTTTCCTCTCCCTAAGAGGTATGCCGACATTACATTGTTTAAATTACTTAGTCAAATCACTATAGATCCTGTAACATTCCTCTAAAGACTTTTGACTCCCGGCAGGATCGCACTATATATAAGGCGGAATATGATAAACAGGTATATTGATGAGTAGAATTACATTTGAAGAAGGCGTTGAACTTTATAAGAATGCAGATCTTTTTGATTTGCAACAAAAAGCTGTTGCTTTAAGGAATACTAAAAATCCAGCTTCAGAAGTTACCTATGTAATCGATACTAACCCAAATTATACAAATGCTTGTGAAGCAGATTGTCTTTTTTGTGCATTTTATCGCAAGCCTGACGATGATGAAGTTTATGTAAAGACTCTAGAAGAAGTTCGCCAGTTTATGCTTGATGCTAAAAAACTAAATGCGACAACAGTTCTCCTTCAGGGTGGTCTTCACCCAGATTTACCTTTGAGTTACTACACCGACATCATCAAAATGACTACTGAAGAGTTCCCAGAGATAGTTCCTCACTTTTTCTCTGCTCCAGAGATTCAAAACATCGCGGAAGTTTGTGGTATGACAGATAAGGAAGTTCTTCAAGAGTTTTATAATGCTGGTCAAAGGTCACTACCAGGTGGTGGGGCTGAAATACTTTCTCAGAAGGTCAGAAATCGTATTTCTCCTAAGAAACAAAAAGTTGCGAAGTGGTTATCGATTCATGAGGATGCTCATGAAGTTGGTATGCGTTCGACTGCAACGATGATGTATGGTCATCGTGAAGAAGCGGAAGATGTTATCGAGCATTTGGAGGTTATTCGTCAGATTCAGGATAGAACTGGCGGTTTTACTGCTTTTGTGCCTTGGTCTTACAAGAAAGATAACACACTTTTAGGCAAAAAAGTTACTCGTCAAACCACTGCTAAGGATTACTACCGTATGTTGGCGATGTCGCGTATATACTTAGACAACTTTAACCATATCCAAGCATCTTGGTTCTCGGAAGGTAAAGACGTTGGTATACAGTCACTTTCATATGGTGCGGATGATTTCGGTGGAACTCTATTTGAAGAAAATGTTCACGCTGAAACAGGTCACATAAACAAGACATCTGTCGAAGGCGTAAAACAAATGATTCGCGAAGGAGGCTTTGAGCCAATCCAGCGCGATACGTTTTACGAAAGAGTTGTTAAAGCTTAAGTTTTAAATCGCAGCTACTAGCGAATCTAAAGTTTTGGTGAATAGCTCATAATTGAGTGGCTTCATCAAGATTTGATCAAAAGTACTCAACGCATTTCTTTGTTTAAAATGGTCAATACCAACGGCAGTTACTGCTATGACTAGCTGTTCTGGTTTACTTTTTTTAATAAGTCTTGTTGCTGTTATTCCATCCATGACTGGCATGTTTATATCCATAAGAACGACATCGTATTCGCTTTCTTCAGCGCAGTCGACCCCTAGTTGCCCATTTTCGGCATAGTTGATTTCAACATCCGCACAATATTTACGTAAAAAACCTGTTATGACGACTGCATTCATTTCGCAGTCCTCTACTACTAAGACTTTCATTTAAACTCCTCCTGTTTAAGTCCCCACTAAAATCACGAGTTTTCTATAGTATGAGAAAAAACCTTCCCATGCAAATTTTTCGGCGGTTGAGGAGCAAAATTTAGCTAAATTCTGCAAATAATGCAGCCTTTAGCTAAGTTTAGGGAGAAAGTCTATTTATTTACAAAGACTCCACTGATGATGAAGTCAGTGCTTGTAGATTGTAACTTTAGGTCTGCACCGGCAAGTCTTTTACCGAAGTAAGCGTCATCCAGATCTAAAGTAACGTAAAGCCATTTACCACTACCTTTTAGGGTGATTTTTCCTGCAGGTTTATTTGTTTGGTAAAGAGTCTTGTCGCCCTTCTTTTCTTTAATCTGCGAAGAGTCGTAGAAGAGACTTATGTGACCGCTGTTACCGTCGTAGTAGATGATGGTTACTTTTGCTTTTGGAGATGCACCTTTTTGGAAGTTTGTGCTATCTACTTGGTAGAGTGCTTGTCGGTGTTTTGATTTAGGCTTTGGTTTAAATATAACTCCACTACCGCCTTCAATCTTTTCTTTCACAAGTTTCTGACCTTTGGCGAGTTTCACTTTGAGTTCTTCTCCACTGGCAGTCGTCAAAGAGACTTCTTTAGCAATAAGGGATCCGTCGAAGTTTGGCGCCGGGAACTTGTCTGTTCTAAAAGGTGCCATCGGTAAGCCAAAGCTGTTATAAACGTTGCAAAGCGGAAAGTTGTCCCAGCCGTATCTAACAGCAACCGGGCGGCGGACTTTTCGACATGTAAGTTCAACTCTGTTACTTGAAACCTTTGCTGTAGCAGGGTGAAAAACTTTATCTCTACCTGCAACCATGAAACCTGTTGGGACTTTTTCTGCTGCGATGAATGTATCGCTCTCTGATTTTGAAGTTTTATTCTTCTTTAGGACAACTTTTTGAGCTTTTAAGCCTTTACCAGCAAAGTTAAACTCAAGCACTAGTTTACCTCGAGAAGAACTTATTTTTTCAAATATAGGACCCATGGCAGGAGTAGATTTACGGTTTAGTTTCTTTGCCCACGCCCCAAGTCTTTGGCCGATCATTTTTTTATCAGTAGGGGACTTGTCATTTTGTATGCCTAAGTCAGTTGTGACCACCATACCAGTATTTGGAAGTTTAAGCGCCTGACTTTGAGCTTCTCTGATCCATGCCAGTGATTTACCTGACTTATCAGTAGCAGAACCTTTGTAAGGTGCGGATTGAACATAAAAGAAATATAAGTTTGGATTATTAAAACGCTTTCTCCAACTTTCGATAAGAGTTTGAAATAGTTTCCCATACTCTTCAGGGTTGTGGCTGTTTTCAGCACCGTGGTACCAGATGACACCTTTGTACTTTTGTTTAGTTAGTGGGTGAATCATGCCATTGTAGTACTGAGATGATGATTGAGTAGCTTTACCTTTTATAGTTTTCTCTCTGAATCCAGCTTCAAGGTATTCTTCCTTAGGAATCCAACTTTCGATTACAGCATTCGGGGCGGCACATTCGATGATACCAATGGGAAATTTAGATCTCTCAGTTTGGGCTGCGGCAAAGTGGTAGGCTACAGGCGAAAAGGCGTCTAAGTACTCACCAGCTTTTGCAGATTGCCACTTTTTCTTGAAAGCGTAGTCTATTTCAAATAAATCGTTTGGAGTCGGTTTTGCTGTTTTTTTGATGCCAGTAAATTTCAAAGATTTGTTGTCGACTTCAGCTAATTCGGCCTTGAGGTCGGCGTGATTACCAAGAGGGGAATCCATATTAAAACCACCCGCAGCTAGCCATACATCGCCAATAAGAATGTTTTTGACAAAACGCTCAGACTTGCCACCTTTGTAGCGAACTTCTGACTTCAGCGTTAGCTTTTTAAAACTGCCTTTGAGAGGTTTCAAGATAACTTCCCATTTACCATCTTCATCTGGAACAACAGTTTCTTTTCTATTGCCGAGAGAAATCTTTATCTTGACGTCTTCAACTGACTCTGTACCAGAAATACGAATCGGTTCATTTTGTTGAATAATCATCCCCTCAACGAAAATAGGATCAAACTTTACTTCACCGACTAGCATCATTGACGATGCTAGAAATATATACACTACACTTATAAACTTTTTAGCTTCCACACCGAAACTCCTTAACTGTAACCCTTTTCTATCAAAACCTCTATAATGCCATGAACATGCATTGAGTCAACATAAACTTTGAAATGACTTATGAAACGGAATCATTAGCCAAAATATAGTGACAGAGCGTAAGCAATTCAACACTACTGATATATGCATGGAAACATTAGATTTAGAATGGGAGAAAAAATTGATTAAAGCTTTATTTATGGTGCTGTTCTTTTGCGGCACACTTATCTCAGCGGCAGATAAGCCCAATGTGATCGTGATCATCACTGACGACCAAGGCTACGGAGACTTTGGTGTAACAGGTAACCACTTAGTTAAAACTCCACACATAGATGCTATGGCAAAGAAGAGTTTTGAATTCACTCGTTTTTACGTAAATGCAGTTTGTTCACCGACAAGAGCTTCACTTATGACCGGCCGTCAAAGTTATAGAACAGGTGTGACGGATACTTGGGTTGGTTGTTCTACGATGATGACTGAAGAAGTGACTATTGCTGAAGTTTTGAAAGATGCAGGCTACGGAACAGGCCTTTTTGGTAAGTGGCACTTGGGCGACAACTACCCGTACCGCCCAATGGACCAAGGTTTTGATAAAGCTATCTACCATCAGGGCGGTGGTTTAGGTCAGCCAGCCGATCCGAAAGAGAATGAACGTCGATACACAGACGCAATCCTTTTAGATAACGGTAAGCAGTATAAATCAAAAGGTTTTTGTTGCGATGTTTACTTCAGTGAAGCGATGAAGTGGATCTCGACTCAGAAAAAAGAAGATAAGCCATTTTTCGCATACATCGCTACAAATACACCTCACACTCCTTTACATGACGTGCCTCAAAAATGGTTAGAGTACTACAAAAGCAAAGATCTTGGTAAAGCAAACTTCAAGCAAGACAAAGGTCACCCGATCGCAGGCAAAGATAAAAATGAAAGAACTGCGGCGATCTATGCCATGGTTTCAAATATCGATGACAACGTTGGTCGTTTATTTAATTTCCTGAATAAAGAACAACTTACTAAAGACACACTTGTTATATACATGAGTGATAATGGCCCAGATGGCTACCGCTATGTTGGCGGTTTCAAAGGTAAAAAAAGCTTGAATACAGAAGGTGGATTGAGAACGCCGATTTGGTTCCACTATACAGAGAAATTCCCTGCTGGTGGTAAAAATACTAACATGGCAGCTCACGTAGACCTTTTCCCGACAATAGCCGAACTTTGCGGCGCTCAATTACCAAAAAATAAAAAAATCGACGGTATCTCACTTCTCCCGGCATTGAAAGGTGGCGATATGAATAAGCGTTCATCTGCCGTAATTATTCAGTCTCATCGTGGTACAAAGCCAGAGAGAATGAACAATACTGCCATTCTTAAAGGTAAGTGGAAGCTCATGAGCCTATCTGCGAACAAACTAGGGCTTTACGATCTAGAAAGTGATCCTTATGCGACAAAAAATGTGATCGCTGAGAATCCAGAAGTCCAGCATCAGCTTTTAAGTGAATATGAAAACCTTCTTATGGAGTTTGACGATGAGTACCCAAATATCTGGGGACCAAAGCCAGCATTTGTTGGAACTCCATTTGAAAAAGAAACCTTTCTTACTAGACAAGATTGGCGTGACCAGTTGGGTAAGAGATGGAGCGTCAATGAAGCAAACGGGACTTGGTATATCGACGTCAAGAAAGCGGGTAAGTACAAGTTCCAGTTTAACCTTTTAACTCCGATTGGAAATGTAGACGCGAAATTGAAAATAAATGGTAAAGTCGTAGCTGCTAAAAAGTTTGGTGAATCTGCTTGGTATAACTTTCCAGTACAGACTTTGAAAAAAGGTCCTGCAAAGATTTTCATTGACATCAACAATGGTTCAAAAGTTGGACCATGGCACGTAAAAATCGCTCCTGTTAAATAAATTTCCTAAAAAAACTGTTTAAACAGGGAAGATTTTGTTAAAATCCATATTTGCATAGGTGAGAGTAAGTATGGAGATGACATGTCGCAGGAAATATCGGACGAACTAAGTGTACTTTTAAGTGAAAGTCAGCCGCGCATTTATGGATTTATCTTTAAGCGCGTGGCGGGTCATGATCAAGCAAAAGATATACTTCAAGAAACAAATCTAGTTATTTGCCGTAAAGCAAGTGACTATGAAGAAGGTTCCAACTTCATTGCCTGGGCATTTCGTATCGCTCATTTTCAGATATTATCTTACCGCCAAAAAGCAAATAGCGGTATACAATTCAGCGACCAGACCCTTGAGTTGCTGAGTGTAGAAAGTGAGAAATCTAGCGAAGTCTTTACAAACAGACTATCGGCCTTAAAAGGTTGTTTGCAGACACTGTCAGATGACAATCAGCAATTAATCATGAAACGCTACACAGGTCGCTTTTCCGTTCAAGACTATGCCCGAGAAATGGGTAAGAGAGAAAATGCCGTTAGTAAGGCCCTCCATAAAATTCGTGCTTCACTCTCAAGATGCATAAGAGTAAAAATGGCAGATATGGCATGAATAAAAATATAGAAATACTCGACGAGCTCTTACCGGAACTGATGGAGAAGTCCTTAAGTCCGGAACAAAAGACTCAACTCGACAAAATATTGGCCAGCGATGAAGAAGCTCGTCAATATTACCACGACTACATCGACACCCACATTTCACTAGATTGGCACTTTGCCGGAAACTCTTTGGAGCTTCCTTCAGGTCTAGAGCCTGTTATAGGAAATGACCAAGAAGAAGTGAAACCAGTAAAGTCGTTCCCATTTCCTTTAGTACTTCTGAGTGCGGCGGCAGCGATAGTTATAGCTTTTGTACTTCCTACCAATTCATCTTCCAACTCCTACAAAGTGATTAACTCTGTAAGTGCAGTTTGGGCGAATGACGGTAAATCATTTGAGGTAGGCGACAGCATTTCGACTAAAAAGCTAAACCTCAAAGAAGGTTACAGTGAGCTTGAGACCGCAGAAGGCGTGAAGCTCATTGTTGAAGGCCCGGCGGAGTTTGAGTTAGTTTCGAATAAAGAAGTGATTTTGAATAAAGGTAAGTTAGTTGCTTACGTTCCAGATAAAAACACTGGTTTTAAAGTTCATACACCTCAAACCGAAGTTCTTGACCTTGGAACTGAGTTTGGCGTTAGCGTCGGCCAAGATGGAGATACAGAAGTTCACGTTTTGGAAGGCCAGGTAGAGACGACTTCAGCCGGTAAAAAGACCTTGGTAAATAAGTCAGAAGCAGAGTTTATCACTAAACAGAAGTCTGTGCTTGCGAAGGCAGATGCCGGCCGCTTTATGAGGATTCTCCCTGAGAAAACAGATAAAGACGTCAGTTTTATTCGTTGGTCGTTCGATGAAGGCCAAGGTGAGGAATCGGTTTATCGCGGTAAAAACTTACCAGAAGAAGACTTCAATGCATACTTGAAGTCGACTTATAAAGATGGACCTAAACCTAAATGGATCGACGGCAAATACGGTAAGGCCCTAAACTTTGATGCAACTGGTGGCTACTTAGAAACGGGTTACCCTGGTATCGGCGGCGCAAAAGCCAGAACGGTGAGTTTTTGGGTGAAGATTCCTAAAGGGGCTGTTGAGTTCAATGCAGTTTCGATGATTGCCTGGGGTTCATATGCAGGAAAAGGTAGAACTTGGCAGGTTGCCTGGAACTGGAAGCCTGAAGATGGCGCTTTCGGAGCTTTGCGTGCAGGACTTTACCATGGACAAATTGTCGGTTCAAAAGATTTGCGAGACGGAGAGTGGCACCATGTCGCAGTTGTTATGTTCGGTGGTCAAAGAGCAAATGTAAATACTCACATCCTTTTATACGTTGATGGTCAGTTAGAACCTGCATCTCGTAAAAGTATCTTGGATGTTAAGACCGACATAGAATCAAAGAAAGCTATAAAAGTTCTCATGGGACGAAATGCTCTTGCACATGTTAAGGGCAATGAAAAACATAAGGTTTTCAATGGATCAATGGATGAAGTTTACATCTTTGACTGTGCTTTAGATGAAGAGCAGATTCGCCGTCTCATGAAGTATAATAAGTCTGGTTTAGAGTAATTTTAGAAAAGCATTTAAGGCTATTAGAGAAACATTGTTTTTATAGCCTTTACCATCATTTCTATTGCCATGGCAGCAAGCAAAATACCCATAACTCGAGTTATCACGTTAATACCAGTATTACCTAGTTTGTTCATTATTTTTTGTGAAAAACTTAATGAAATATAGATAAGGTAGCATAAGAAAATGCAGTATAGAACAAATGCCGGCTTACTCCAAATAGCAGAGAAAGAGGCACTGTAAATGATAACTGTTGAGACAGTACCAGGGCCAGCTAACATAGGGAAGCCCAAGGGGACGATAGATATATCTTCATCATCGTTAACCTCTGCTTCTTCTAAATCCATCTGAGTTACTTTAGCACGAGGTGGTTTGGCATTTACCATTGATAAAGCCATGAGAAATATGATAATCCCTCCCGCCATTTTAAAGGAATTTAAAGAAATTCCAAAAAATGCTAAAATATACTCACCAAGAAAAACCGAAATAGCTAGCACGGCACCAACGGTACAGGTCGCTTTAAATGCAATTGGCTTAAATTCTTTAACTTTACTTGAGTCAGTTATTGATAAAAAAATTGGCGTGACGCTCAAAGGGTTGAGTAAGGCAGTGAGCGCCAGCGAACTTTTTATGATTAATTGTAGTTCGTCGTCCAATGTTCTAGTTTTGCTTAAGGATTAATCGTTCGTAGAGCGCTTTGTAAGCAGAGTCGGCATGAGTTTGTTGTACTCCTATATGAAAGCAGATCTGAGCCGGACTTTGATCGAGCATTTCAATGTTTATATTTTTCTCACACAGTACTGTCGCAGCATCGGCGAGAACCATAGGGTTGTCTTTTATGCCAAGACCAACTGGTGAAAGTATCGAGATGTTGTAGCGAACCTCCATATGATCAGGTTCTATACAGTCTTCTATTTCACTTCTTAGGTCGTTTATTTTACCTTGTATGTCGTCTTGATTGACGATGATACTTATATCATCCTTATCAGTTGGGTAGTGATAGGTGTTTATCTCGTATTTTTTAAAAATAGTTAATAGGTCTTTAGTAAAACCGACGGTTTCGCCAAGCATATCTTTTTCAAGATATATAAACGCCATATTGTCGAGTCTAGCGATGCCAACAACATCTTCTTCTGGAACCCTTTCAGAAAGGATGAGTGTTCCTGGAGCAGAGCTTTTATTTGTGTTTCGGATATTAATCGGAACACCTTGTTTCTTACAGTTCATCATGGCGTCGAAGTGAAAAACGTTGAAACCTTTAGCAGAGAGTAGACGTATCTCTTTATAAGTTAAGCGTGGAACAACGTCGGCTTCATCAATTAACCTTGGGTCAGCTTCATATATACCATCTGTATCCGTCCAGTTTTCATATACAGAAGCATCTAAAGATGCGGCTAATTCCCCACCTGTTAAGTCAGAGCCGCCGCGAGAAAGTACTGCGACATCTCCAGAAGAAGTCATGCCGTAGTAACCCGGTATGATAATCTTCTTTTTTTTGTTTTTAATCTTAGCTAGGTTTTCTTTAGTTGATGAATCTACTTTAGCAGAGAGAATATTATCACAAACATTTAAGCCTATTTCTTCAGGCATGAGAGCTTCAGTAGGCATCTCTTTTTGGTTAAAGTACTCGGCAATCAACTTGGCGTTATAGTGTTCACCACGTGAAGCTAAAAAAGCTATCTTTTTTTCTCCAGTTAGATCAGACTGCAGGTCTTTGTTTAAATCTTCGAGTAAGCCATTGTCGGGAATCTTGAGGTCTTTCATAAGTGATTTAAACTTATTTAATACAGCATCTTTACTTTCTTTCGTGCCAATTTTTTTCCGATTTGTACGAAGGTGTTTACCGCTAGTTGCGATGTTAAATAGATGGTCTGTAATCTTTATATTATATTTTTTCTCACGACCTGGAGCGGAGACAACGATATACTTTCGTGAAGGACTGTCATCGACAATTTTTCTAACTTTTTCGATTTGAACTGCGTCTTCTACTGAAGATCCGCCGAATTTACAAACAATATTTTTTTTCATAATTCTTCTTATTAATTAGTTTTTGTACCGAATTTCACACCTATCGCAGATACGATTGCCAAGGTGACGAAAGGGGTGAGGTAGTAAGAGTTTAGGGTTTGAAATAAGTCGCTAATAAAGCTGATACTTACCAAGGCTTGACCTTTGCTGATGAAGAGAAATAGAAGGAGACCAGCTAAGCTTAAACTTATGGCACTTTTCTCGCTAAATTTATAGCCCGCACATCGACTCAAAATGAGAGGAGTGAACGAGACGCCTAACATGGCCCATGCGTCTAAGACTAAATTGAAAATGGTGTCATTGTTCAATAGAGCTATACCCACGGAAGCGAGCAAAACAGTTAAGGTTATGACTTTCGTTATAACTAAGCTGTTACTTTTCTGGTGATTAAGTTCCTCATCTATCGCTGCTGTACATGCTAAGATCAACGAGTCCGCAGTGGATATAGTTGCCGCGAATATGGCCGCCAGTATAAGACCAACACCTGCATCAGGTAAAAGCTTCATTGCCATCTGTGGCAGGGCCATTTCAGGATCGAAGGTTTCGTTGGTGTCGAGTATGAGACGACAGAGTATGCCAACTGCAATGGTGATCATATAGAAAGAGGCAAACCACAAGTAGTAGTAGCGGCGCAAGATTCTAGAATCGTCCGCTGAGCGCAGAGTGAAAAAGCGCGAAACTATATGAGGTTGACCTGTGATCATAACACCTCCACCGATGGCGCCTAAGACTGTCAAAGCTAAAGCCTGGAATCCGGGATAGAGGCTAAAAAAGCCTTCAGGTATATTGGCATTCTTAATCTCAGGAATATTTGCCATACCGATAGTCATCAGTAAAAACATGCCGATAATCATGACAAAGGACTGAGCAACATCCGTCCAGATTGATGCGCGTATGCCACCACTGAAACAATAGAGCAGGACTAAGCCAGCTGAAACACCTATGGTAATCGACTTGTCGAGTCCAAATATAACGTCAAGAGACTTACTGCCGGCTTTGAATTGGGCAGCGGCGTAGACTGTTAGAAATATAACAGTGATCAAGCTCGCTATATAAGCAAAGTACTTAAATTTTTCATGCCCAAGCCAGTGTGCAAGTAAACTCGACAGCGAACGCGAGTCATCCTTATGAGATGCAGTAACAATAGGTGCTAAAACGGTTTTTAAGCCGATGTAGTCTCCTATAAGCCAACCGATCATAAACCATATAGTAATAAGGCCAGAATTGTACGTATAACCTATCATACCTATAAACATGAAACCTGAATTATTCGTCGCCACTGCAGATAACCCAGCAAGCCAAGGCGGAAGAGAACGGCCAGCAACAAGATAGTCCTGTGAGTTCTTCTTTGACTTGGTTATTGCAGAGCATCCAATTATAGCAAACAGGGCCATAAAAAAGATAAAACTACCTAAGAGCATTTTCTAAAACCGCGTACTACAGACATTTTGAGTAGTAGCGGTTTTTTCTAAATTATGCATCTAGAGGTTCCGCATTCAGTTCGTAAGCGCCATCGGCATTGTGAACTTCGTTGCCAATCACTGGAGGATTAAATACGCAGGCAAGCTCTAAAACTGTCGATGCTTTCAAGATGTGTTTATCGTGTTTATTGAGGGCGTAGAGTACGCCAGGCTGGATCTTGTGAGTTTCACCTGTACCAAGATCGACTATTTCACCCAAACCAGTTATGCAGTAAACGGTTTCAAGGTGATTGAGGTACTGCAGTTTAAGTTCTGCACCTTTATCAATCCTAGTAATGTGGAAAGAGTAGCCCATGTCGTCATTTTTTAAAATAAGGCGAGTGCTGTTCCAGCCGTCGCTATGAATGGTGCGTTTACCGTTAAATTCTTCATTAAAGTCGCGAACAATCATATTAGTTCCTTTGATTATTTAAGTATGTTTTAAGTATTTTTTTAAACATGGCTTTAGAATCCTCAGACACCGATTCTGGCTTTGAAAGACCAAAGTCGTGAGAGGCATGAAGGCAGATACCTTCTTTTTGCATATTCGCCAAAACGTTTTTATTTAGTGCGGATATCTCACTAAGTTTGTTTTTGGTGCAGTATTGTAGAGCTGCTATTTGTCGGCCCATATCTTCAAAAGCAGTTTTGCTTTTTAATTGATGGGGTAAAGCAAGATGAACTATTTCTAGCGTTGAGTAGCTGAGTATTTCAGCTTCTTCACCAGCTCTCAATTCAAGAATATTCCCATTTTGAAACATCATTGGAGAATTATTTTTTTGATTGAGAATAGCTTGACCCTCGAGGACGTAAAAAACTTCTATTGGAAACTGGCCAATTAAGTGTTTTTTACATCCATGGTCGAGAGTAATAAGATGGAGCTTTACATCACTGCATTTTAAGTAGCTCTCTGTTATCACAACTTAAACAACAGAAAGTATTTTTTCTGGTTTCATTGTTTTTGAAACTTCACTAACGCTTTCGGAGATGATGTCTAGACCTTTCTTCAGATTTGACTCTGTGATAGTTAAAGGAGCTAAACATTTGACTATTTCATCATTAGTTCCAGAGCGTTCGATGATAAGGTTTCTCTTGAAGCAACGTGCTGTTACCTTTTCTGCAAAGTCGCCGTTTCGGCAGTCAAGACCAATCATCATGCCTCTGCCTTTTATGCGCATATTACCGCTATTTGATGAGTCAATTATCTCTTGAAATCTAGATCGGATAAGCTGGCTTTTCTTGGCGATTTTTAGCTCAAAGCGGTCATCGGACCAGTACTCCTTTATTGCCGCAGATGCAGCTACAAAAGCTAAGTTGTGACCACGGAAAGTACCGTTGTGCTCACCTGGCTTCCAGACGTCGAGTTCTTCTTTCATAAGTACCAAGGACATCGGTAGGCCGTACCCACTGAGTGACTTTGAAAGAGTGACTATGTCAGGGCTTATGCCCATGCCTTCAAAACTAAAGAATTTACCAGTACGGCCACAACCAGCTTGTATGTCGTCAACGATCAGTAGTATGTCAAACTTACGGCAAATGCGTTCAACTCTTTGAAGCCATTTTTTACTTGCTGCATTTAGACCACCTTCTCCCTGGACTGTTTCCAGAATGACTGCAGCTGGTTTATCAACACCACTAGATGAGTCCTCAAGCATTTTTAGCATGACGTCGGTCGTATCTACGTCTTTGCCTAAGAAACCTTCATAAGGCATAAATGTTGTGTCCGGTAAAGAAACTGCAGTACCAACTCTAAAGTGTGAGTTACCGGTTACGGCCGCAGAACCAAGGGTACAACCATGAAAACCATTTGTGAAAGATATGACATTTTTTCTGCCAGTAACTTTTCTAGCAATTTTTAAGGCTGTTTCGACAGCATTTGTACCAGTAGGTCCAGGGAATTGAACCTTATACTTCATGTTTCTTTTGTTCAGTATTGTTGAAACGAAATTGATTAAAAATTCTTCTTTTGCTTCAGTGTACATATCCAGTCCGTGGATAGGTCCGTCAGACTCTATGTACTTAAGAACTTTTCTTTTGATTTTGTTGTTGTTGTGACCGTAATTGAGTGTGCCTGCTCCGGCTAGAAAGTCAGTATAGACATCGCCCTCAGTTGTGATCAATTGGTCATTCTTTGCAGTCTTAAATTTAACAGGAAAGTTTCTACAGTAGCTTCGAACATTTGATTCGTATTTTTTAAATATATTTTTCATGTATTATTGGTCCTTTGTTAATGTAAATAGGTCTTCGTCGGCATGAGGTGCCTTAATTGGGAAGTCTTCAGAGTTAAGAAATTTTTCAGAACTTACCTTAAATGAATTGCGCTCAGCAAAAGACTTAAAGAGTTGAATAGAAGCTTTATTCGTTGGTTCAATTGTCGTCTGTATTTCTCTGATAGAGGGGTGATGCTCGGCGATTGTTTGTAGTAGTCTTGTGGCTATACCTTGACCTCTTAAGTCAGGGTTGACGCCAACTTGCCAAATAAATATTTTTCTTGGATTGTCTGGTAGATAGTAGGATGTAATAAAACCAGCGAGCTGCTCATTTTGCTCAGCTACATAACAGGTGCTGCTAAGATGACGGCTAATGATCATGTAACAATAAGCAGAGTTGAGATCTAGTTTGCCATAAGTTTGCACGAATTCCCAGATTTTGGCTCCGTCAGCACTTGTTGTGTTTCTTATCGTAAGTTCTTTGTTTGTTGCGGTATTCATCTTTCTCCATAGTTTTTTTGTGTCGGCCCCACGTAGAAACTTTATTGCCAATAAGGATTTAATGGTCATAAACTATTCTTAGTTAATGGGATGTGATTTGTTATTTTATTTTACAGTAATTAGGTTTTGTAGATATGTATAAATTTTACCCATATTTATTTAAGTCTGGTGATAATCGTGTAAAATCTACTTAAGGGCAGAAGTTTTCTTTAAGATCATCTGTGCGCTCTGAGATGTCTTCAATGATGCTATGCTTATTGATGTTTAAGTCGTGCCGGTGAAACTTCACAAGCCTATCAAACTTGTGATACAGGACAGGGAAGGATAATGCTCTACATTTACCCCTTAAGTGTATAACTGTTCGGTATTTGTAATCTTCGTCGTCTATGAATAGTGAGATGTCGTTAAGTGTTTCTTGGCTAAGTTTTTTGGCTTCTTGCTCTGTAAGTATATCGCTAACATTTTCGTACCACCATTCAAATGTGCTTGGCAACATTTCTTCTCCTTTTGATTTAGGTTCACCAATCAAGATGCATGAATCATTCCAAGAGATATTATATTAGTGTAATACATTTATTATTAGCTATTTATGAGCTGTTGTTATTTCGGCTGCTAATTGCAGTCTTATATGTTGTATAATTTTTACCCGTGAGTATATTTTTGAATCTGTAGATGAGTAATAATTACCCGATAGGAATATTTGTGATAAGTATTTTAATTGTTGAAGAATCAAATGAACTTAAAAAGGCAATAGATGGCAGTTTTAGTTCAAATGTAACGACGAAGTCAATAAAATCGATTGAGTACATTCTCGATTGTTTTACCGATCGTACTTATGATATACTTATTTGGAAGACAGAAGTAGCAAAGAAGAATGATGATAATGGGATTGAGTTACTTGAAGTTATTTCTGCACAAAGCCCTAAAACACAGATAATAATCATCGCACCAGAAAGAGACTCTGATATTGCCATAGAGGGAATAGCAGCTGGTGCCTTTCAGTATTTATTGAGTCCAATAAATGAGACTGAACTTTTTTCATTGGTAGAAATAGCTCTACAGCAGCAACCACAAGTTGGGCACAATGCATTATTAGATGATGAAGACATCGTCAATCTTCATTCTCTATACGGCATAAGTCCTCAGATTAAAACGGTTTACCGTCAAATAAAAGAAGCCTCAGATGCAGAGATCTCTGTTTTAGTGACTGGTGAAACCGGCACAGGTAAAGACTTAGTTGCAGAAGCGATCCATAAATGTAGTTACAGGTCAGACAAGCCATTTATTCGCGTAAATACAGGCGCCATACCTAAAGATTTAATTGCCTCAGAATTATTTGGACATACCAAGGGAGCTTTTACAGGAGCATTAGATGCTCGTTCTGGTCGTTTTGAAAATGCGGATCAGGGATCAATCTTCTTGGATGAAATAGGCACTATGGATAATAAAACACAGGTTTATCTATTGCGCTTATTAGAGAATAAGACTTTTCATAAAGTAGGTGGCCGAAAAGAAATAAAGGTAGACGTGCGAGTTATAGCGGCAACGAATGAGGATTTATTTGAAGCCATAAAGGACGGCCGTTTTAGAGAGGACCTATATTATCGTTTTGATGTTTACAGGATTGATATACCACCACTCAGAGAGCGCGAAGGCGATGTACGTTTTTTAGCAGATTATTTTATTATCTACTTTTCTCAAAAGGTTCAAAAAAGCATTATTAAAATTAGTTCAAAAGCCTTGAAGTGTTTGGAGGCCTACGATTGGCCGGGAAATGTTAGAGAGCTCAAAAATACTATTCAAAGAGCTGTATTGTTATGTCGATCTGGAGAGATAAAAGAGAAAGACTTGCCGGTTCGTATACGCGAAAAATATAAAGAACTTAAAAATAAAAACCAATTTTATGTTGGTATGTCTTTGGCTGAAGTTGAGAAGAAATTTATTGCTAGAACTCTAATAAATTATCCAAATAAGTCAGAGTGTGCGAAGGTATTGGGGATAAGTCGAAAGTCTCTTTACAATAAAATCAAACAGTATGGGTTGCAGTAACTTAGAGGCCTGTGAAGCCTCTAAGTCATGACTTTTATGGGGCGATGAAGAGCTCAGAAGCTGTTTCGACGCTAACCTTCTTGCCATTTACAGTGATCGATGGCTTTGTGGGTGTAGTTTTCAGTCGTTTTTCTAGAGCATTGTATTGTTCTTCATTCAAAAATTCACGAGCAGATTCCAGGTAGATGTCGTCAGTTGCACTTGGGTTAACTTTCTTTTCTTCTTTTCTTGTATGAAGCAAATCAACTAATTGATCTTTTTGAGTGTCATTTAGTTTGGCGTCTTGACTTAAGTTCTTGTTGAAGTTTTGGGCAAACCTAAGTTCACTTTTAGACTTTCTGTTGTGTTCAAAGAGTGCAAAATCATCGCCTAAAAATTCTTTCAAAGCTTCTTCTTCTTGACTACCTTCTAAAAGGTTTTGGTAGTTGTCAGAATTGATGACAAATTTACCTTCCTCTCTCATAGTTTTAACCAATTCTTTCATATGGGCGGTTTGGTATTTTTGGGCTAGTTGAAGAAAAGCTTTTTTGTCTTCGCCTTCTAAACCCAGTTTTTCTATAAGGTCAGCATAAGTTGTTGCTAGACTTTTAGTTTGAAAGTTTTTAAAGGCTTGTGATTTAGGTTTAGTTGCCACTTGTTTAGGAGCTTTATTCGCTTGAAGTAGTTTCTTTTCTAATTCAGCAATCTTTTCTTCTCTGGAGTCGAGTCTTTTTTGAAGGAGGCTGAGCTCTTTTTCTTTTGCATCCAAAAGTTGTTTGAACTCTTTCTCTTGTAGTAATCCACTGTTTGGTTGGACTGAATTTCCAACTTTTATATCTGGGGAATTAACTTCAGTAGTTTTTGTACTGTATAGGCCAATTAGGGCAACGATTGCGCTTATTGTGACGATGTGTATTAATGTATCCTTTTTCATTTTTCTTTTCCTTATTTTACTATTTCATACACGTAATAGTTAAGAGTCTATCTTTCCTTAAAAGTTTCATATATAATTAATAAATATTAAAATATTTTATATATAAATACATTAAAGGAGCAAAGGAGCAAAGGAGCAAAGGTGATGTGGTGTTTTACTAAGGAGTAATGATGATGTTCTCACCAACGCGAATGGTCTTTTTCTTGCCATTTATATTGATTGAGATACTTTTATTCATGTAGTCTTGAAGAGCTTTTAGTTGAGCTTCATTGAGAAAGTTTTTTGCAGTTTGCAAGTTGTTTTTTTCTGGCAGTTGTGTCTTTGAAAATTTCTCGCTGATGTCGTGAAGAAGTTTCACAAGCATTTCTTGTTGTTTGAGATCAAGTTTATTTTTAGAGTCCAAGGTAGTATTTAAAGACTTTACCTTTTGATGGAAAGCTTTAAATTTATTGTAGTCTAGAAACTTTTCATAGTCTTCGTTTAACAACTCTTGAAGTGCTTTGTCTTCATCAGAGCCTTTCATTATTTCTTTATGACTAGATAGAGCAACAACTTTTTTGTCTTCTTCTTTCATCATCTTCAAGAGTTTTTTACTGTATGTATTTTGATAATTTTTTATGAGCTTAATCAGTTGCGTTCTTTTTTCATCATCCAGTTGCAATTTTCTTAAAAACTCCCCATAAGCATGGATGATCTGTATGTCAGCAAAATTCTGTTGGTGTTTTTTAAGGTTTAACTTGGCATTTGGAAACTTTATAATTCGAACACCTTCAAGCTTCTTTAGTTTTTCATTAAGCTTGGCGATCTGATTATCTTTTAAGATAAGTTGTTTTTTTAACTGTTCTATCTCGAGATTTTGAGCGTCGACTTTATCCGATATATTTGCGAGTTTTTCAGATAGTTCTTGATGCATTGAAGAAGATGAGTCAGGACTACCTTTATCATTACAACTTGCTAGCAAAAGGCTTAAAGCCACTGCTGGGGTAAGTATGTAACTGCTTTTCATCATATTCCTAAAACTCGTAAATTATTTATTTGTAGGAGTCTCGACTTTATGAAGAGTTCCATGGAATAGGGAATATTTAGTAAAAAACTAAAAATGCGAGCTTAGTTATCTTTTAATTACCTTGGCTTTGTATAAGTATTTTTTAGAAATGTCTATGCCCATGCCATAACCAGTAGGAACTTCGATTTGACCATTTTTACACTTAAGGTCTGAGCTACATTCGAAATCGGCTTTGAAGTTGTTGCCTTTAAACTCTTGATGAGCGCCTGCGTTTGGTATGGATGACGCAAACTGAAGCATATAGAGCTCGCCCATACCTGAACCTGAAATATGCGGTATACAGTCAAGGCCTTTGCTTTGGGCCATACGCGCAACTTTGATTGAGCGGATCATGCCGCCGAAGTAAAAGAGGTCTGGTTGAGCTATTTGCAGTGCGTTATTTTCAATGAGCCACTTAAAACGCCACATACTTGATTCACATTCACCGCCGGCAATAGGGATAGTGAGTTTATCGGCTATCTGCTTTGTTTCTTCTAGTTCATAGAAAGGACAAGGCTCTTCGTAAAAAGCGACTTTGTGTTCTTCAAGTATACGACCAATGCGGATAGAGTTTTCGACATCGTATGAGCCATTTGAATCGGCATAGATAGTGAAGTCATCGCCAAAAGCTTCTCGCACCATAGGTATGAGTTTTTCAGTACGACCTGCAGGGTCATCGCCATTTTTACTCATGCGGCCACCAACTTTAAACTTTATGGCTTTTGCATCTATCTCCTTTGCGGATTTTACGATGCGAGCCAATGAGGCTTCTGCACTGCGTCCACGGTTGTTGTTAGCGCGATAGATGTCGATCTTAGCTTGTTCTCTTTTACCAACTAAGTCAGCAAAAGACTTCTTCGCGACGCGGCCCAGTAAGTCGAGTATAGCAAACTCTAAACAGGCGGTTGGTACCCATAGAGCTAAGCCCTGGAGTTTGTAGTTCGATTTAAAGAGGAAAACTTTTTCGATAAGGCTATCGAGGTCACGAGCATCTTTATTAATGAAGAATGGCTGCAGACGCTGAAGATAAAGCGGGTAAAGGTACTGCATATGCATGTTGTTGCATACAGAAACTCCATAAGTGCCGTCGGCGGCGTAAACACGGATAAGGTAGTTTTGACCGTTTTTAAGAAGTTCGATTTTTTTCATGATCACAGGCTCTTTAAAAAGTTCTCTTTTTAAAACCGGTTGATCTATTACTTCTTGCAGAGAGTCCTTACCTTGAGCGTTAACAACCTGAGTTGCAGCTGCTGATAAAGCCGAAAGTTTTACAAAGCTTCTTCTGTTCATTTACACCATCCATGTCGCAATTGCGCCCAAGATAATTGTTTTGCAATGAAAAATCTATTCTATTTATCAAAAAATAGTCTATAGCTCTGCATTTATTAAGAATTTTTATTTGCGCTCGAGCTTCAAATCTGTGGTGATTCATAGACTACTGTGAAATCTAAAAAACTATAAAGTTAGATCCAATAATTATTATGAGTCTCTTGATCAGTAAAGTAATGAATGGCAAATCCTTAATAAGTAGCTATTTACAAAATCAGGACATCTAAAAGTTATTTATGTCTCAAAAAAACACTTAAAAATGTAAGCTAGAAGGCATGGCTCCGGTTTCATTCATGAAATTAAAGGAGATGAAAATTTGATAAATAGTATATCTAGAAATTTTTGCCTTTGTATTTTCATCTTACTTCTTGTTGTTTCGTGTAAAGACGATTCTTCAGGTAAAATGATCATGAGAGTCAGTATGGGTATACCAGAGTCTCATTTTGAATACAAAGCCATGCTAAAGTTTAAAGAGCATTTAGCTAAAACGACCAAAATAGATGTTCAGCTTTTTCCATCGAACCAGTTAGGTTCTGACCAAGAGGTTCTTGAGTCCATGCGTATGGGTGTAACTCATATGAACTTACCTGACCCGGCTGTTTTGGCGAATATGGTGAAAGAGTATAACATCCTCTCCTTTCCTTTTATTTTTGATTCTCAGGCGACGGCAAATAAGGTTGTCGATGGCCCTTGGGGCCAGGAGTTACTGAAGAGGTTAGAAAAGAAAGGTTACGTTGGCCTAGGTTTTGGTGATTTCGGTTTCCGTCACATAACAAACAGCGTGCGTCCGTTTAAAACGGTGGCGGATTTACAAGGTTTGAAGATCCGTACTATGCAGAATCCTCTTCACTTAGAAGTCTTTCGTGAATTAGGTGCCAACCCGACTCCCATGGCTTTCCCGGAAGTCTTTTCATCACTTCAACAAGGTGTGATTGATGGTCAGGAAAATCCGCTCAAAAACATTGCTTCAAACAAACTTTATGAAGTTCAAGATCACTTAACATTGAACGGTCATGTCTATGCTTTTGTTGTTTTTGTGGTTGCTCAAAGGTTCTACGACGCCTTGAGTCCAGAAGCACAAAAAGAACTTCATGTTGCAACGCAGATAGCTATACAAGAAATGCGTCAAGCGGTGAAGAAAGAAGATGCAGATTCACTTGAGGTTATTAAAAAATCTGGAGTTCAAGTTCATGTTCTCGACCCTCAAGAAAAGCAAAAGATGGCAGCGCTAGGCGAACCAGTGAAAGAAAGGTACGCCAACGAAATCGATCCAGAGCTCTATCAGTTCCTTAAGCGAGAAGTCCAAAAAGTACAAACCCCAAAGTAGAGGCTTTATGTCTTTGATTCAGAAATTATTAATATGAAAAATATCGAAAAATATATCGTTGTGAGTTTATTCGCAGCCTTAGTTTTATTGTGCTTTCTACAAATCATCTTTCGCAGTGTTTTAAATTTATCACTATCTTGGACAGAAGAGCTAGGTCGCTATGTGTTTATACTTTTGGTCTATATGGCCGCTTGCGCTGCAGTTTTGAAAGATGCCCATGTGAAAGTAGAAATAATTGACTCCTTTGTCTCCGAGAAGAACCGCAAACACCTCGAAACTGCTATGGATTTAGTCTTTTGTGCTTTCATGGCGCTCATCGGTTACTACGGCATGCTTATTTCTATAGATGCCTTTGAACTCGAACTTTTGAGTCCAGCGATGCAAGTGCCGATGGGCATAGTCTATGCCATCATCCCTGTGAGCTTTTTCCTTATGTGTATCCGTTTGATTCAGAAGGTTTCCTTGCGCTATAAAAAGGTTGATCCTGTTGCTGTATCGGAGGAGAAGTCATGAATTTCTCTGCGATCTCTTGGAGGGCCTTTTAGTGGAACCTATGGCTGTTTTTTTCATCGCGATGATGATCTTTGTGGTGACTTTATTTCTTAAAATGCCTATTGCTATAAGTATCGGCGTCTCTTCTCTTAGTGCACTTTGGATGAGTGATATATCTCCGGCTTATATGGCGCAGATATGCTTCACTGGTCTCGACAGCTTTACCTACTTAGCCATTCCTATGTTTATTCTTGCAGGTTTCTTGATGGAAGCTGGCGGTATATCGAAACGGATAGTTGACTTTGCCATGAGTTTTGTGGGAAACATCACCGGTGGTTTAGGCATAGTAAATGTTTTGGCGTGTATGTTTTTTGCTGCTATCTCAGGGTCATCTCCAGCGACAGTAGCGGCGATCGGTTCGATGATGATCCCGTCGATGGTTGAGAAAGGTTACGACAAGGACTTTTCTGGTGCTTTAACCGCAACAGCTGGTTCTTTGGGAATACTTATCCCGCCGTCTATACCGATGATTATCTATGCTGTTACTGCTGAGATCTCTATCGGAGATATGTTTTTGGCAGGTTTTGCCCCAGGAGCTTTAGTTGGTGGAGCCTTGATTATCACCGTGTATATCATTGCTAAAAAACGCAACTACAAAGGTTCTGGACAGAAGTTCTCAGTGAACAATTGTTTCAAAACATTTTGGAGTGCGAAATGGGCACTGTTAGTTCCGATCATTATTTTGGGTGGCATCTACAGTGGTAAATTTACGGCAACAGAAGCGGCGTGTATCGCAGTTATCTATGCATTGATAATCGGTTTATTTGTTCACAAAGAATTGAAGTTCAATCAACTTGTTGACGTTGTTTACAAAGCCGCGATAACAACTGGTAGTGTCATCATCATCTTAGGTTTTGCAACTGTCCTTTCAAGATGGTTGACTATGGCGCAGATTCCTCGCGAGATCTCAGAATTGATCTTGAGTTATACCGACAGTCGTTTGATGATTTTATTGATCTTTGTCGTTATGATTATGATCACCGGTATGTTCATGGAGACTGCCGCTCAGATCCTTATCTACACACCATTGTTCTTACCTATCTTAGTTCAGCTTGGTGTTTCGCCGTTCCACTTCGGAATCATTTTGATTATCGGTACAGAGTTGGCTTTAGTAACTCCTCCGGTTGGCGTAAACCTCTTTGTGGCTCGAAGTATTACCAATACGACCATGGTTAAGTTGAGTCGTGCTGTGGCGCCATTTTTAGTGGCTTTGTTTACCGTCCAAGTTTTCCTCGTTTTTGTACCTGAAATAGTTCTTTTTGTACCTGAGTATTTCAAAAAGAAACCAGCTGGGGAAGTGCAGATAGAAGCACCACACATACCAGAAGCTGTTCAGCACAAAGTTTATAAAGAATCGGACCTTGGAGAAGGCACATGAAAATAACTTCAATAGAACTTTTTCCGCTTCCTCCGCGTTGGTTATTTCTCAAAGTAACTTGTGAAGATGGCACTTTTGGCTGGGGCGAACCAGTTGTTGAAGGCCGCACTCAGACAGTGAAGGCTGCAATCGAAGAGTTAAAGCCATACATCATCGGTCACGATGCCAGAAACATAGAAGACCTCTGGCAGGTTTTATATCGCGGTGGTTTTTACCGTGGTGGTCCAGTTCTCATGAGTGCATTGGCTGGTGTGGATCAGGCTTTGTGGGATATAAAAGGTAAAACTCTTGGCGTCCCTATCTACGAACTTTTAGGTGGTCCAGTTCGCGACAAGATGAAGATGTACAGCTGGATCGGTGGGGACAATCCTAAAGATGTTGCTAAAGGTGCTAGAGAGAAGCTCGACCTAGGTTATAAAGCTGTCAAAATGAACGGCACTGGTAAGCTTGAGTGGATTGACTCAAACGCCAAAGTAGAAGAGGTCGTTGCCAACATCGCTTCTGTTCGTGAAGAAGTCGGTATGGACTTAGAAGTAGCTTTGGACTTTCATGGAAGGGTTCACAAAGGCATGCTGAAACGTCTCTTAAAAGCACTTGAAGAGTATCATCCATTTTTTGTCGAAGAGCCAGTTTTATCTGAAAACTTCGATGCCATGAAGTCGATGTACTCATATACATCTATTCCTTTTGCGACCGGAGAAAGGATGTACTCGAGATGGGACTTTAAAAGCATCTTAGAACAAGGCACTGTTGACATCATTCAACCAGACATCTGTCACGCTGGCGGTATATCCGAAATGCGCCGCATAGCAGCTATGGCTGAGACTTACGATGTTGCCTTGGCGCCTCATTGCCCACTTGGACCTATTGCTTTAGCGGCTTCTTTGCAGGTCGACTTCACAAGTCCAAATGCACTGATCCAAGAAAGTAGTATCGACATCCACTACAACGACGGCGCAGCTTGCCTTCTCGATTACTTAGTGGATCCAAAAGTCTTTGAAGTTAAAGACGGCTACATCGATAAACTGACAGCTCCTGGCTTAGGCATAGAAATCGATGAAGAAAAAGTTCGTGCTGCAACCATCAAAGATCATACTTGGAAAAATCCCATCTGGCGCAATGAAGATGGCTCTTTTGCCGAGTGGTAAAAATTTTAAAAGTAGGAAAATAATATGTCCATTTTAGAGACTAAGATAGAAACAATGTTTGATCCAGAACTAGCCGAAACTATACGTCAAAATCCTATCATCGCTGTATTGGTTATCGATGATCCAGAGTCGGCAGTGCCTCTTGCAAAAGCCTTAATCAAAGGTGGAATAAGCGTTATAGAACTCACACTTCGTACTCCGGCAGCTTTTGAAGCAGCTAAAAGGATAAAAGCAGAAGTTCCAGAGATGACCCTTGGTTTTGGAACTGTGATCAATGCTGAACAAGTTAAAAAAACAAAAGAAGTAGGCGCTGCATTTGCTGTAGCTCCAGGGCTAAATGTAAATGTCTTAAAAGCAGCTCGTCAGCATGGATTGTCATTTGCCCCAGGCATAGTCACTCCTTCTGAGATAGAACTGGCGATAGAGCATGGTTGTACACTTATGAAGTTCTTCCCTGCGGAAACTTCAGGTGGCCTTAGGCACCTTAAAAGCATGGCTGGTCCATACAGTTACTTGAACCTTAGATTCATCCCTCTTGGTGGTCTGAATCAAGAAAACATGAAGACTTATCTCGCGGATCCTTTAGTCGATGCCCTCGGTGGCTCATGGATCGCTCCACAAGCTCTTATTCAAAGTGGCGATTGGGAGACCATTACCGAGCGAGCCAAACAGGCTTCAGATGCAGCAAATGAAGTTCTACAAAAATAGCATTTATAAAATTTCAGGAAATAATCATGAGTAAAACATTAGTAACATTTGGCGAAGTTATGGGCCGTTTTAACACAGCTCGCAACTTGCGACTAACCCAAGCTTGCCCAGGAAACTTACAAATCACTTTTGGTGGAGCAGAGGCAAATGTCGCCGCTTCAGTTTCTATCCTTGGCGGTACATCTCGTTATGTAACTGCACTACCAAAACACAACCTTGCAGAAGCTTGTGTGAGAGAACTTCGCGGAGTTGGCGTTGACTGTGACTACATCACTCGTACAGACATTGGCCGTTTGGGTTTATACTTCGTGGAAACTGGTGCAAACCAAAGACCTAGTCGAGTTATCTATGACCGTGAAGACTCGTCAGTTTCACTCACTCCAGGCAGCGACTATGACTGGGACGCTATCTACGAAGGAGCCGGCAGCTTACACATCTCGGGTATAACGCCAGCACTCTCTAAGATCGCCGCCGAAAGTACTTTGCTCGCCGCTCAAGAAGCATCGAAACGCGGTGTCAAAGTTTCATGTGACCTTAACTTCCGCAAAGCTCTGTGGCAGTGGGAAGAAGGTACGGCAGCTAAAGACCTAGCTAAAAAAGTTATGTCGGGAATCCTTGAGTTTGTCGACATCATCATTGCCAATGAAGAAGATGCATCGGACGTTCTCGGAATTGATGCTGGTCATACAGATGTAAATGCCGGTCAGCTTGAGATCGATAAATATCCTGAAGTTGCGGCAAAAATAGTTCAGAAATTTCCTAAAGTTAGTAAAGTTGCTATTACTCTACGCGAAAGCTTTTCAGCGACTCACAATGCATGGGGCGCTATGCTCTATGACGCCTCTTCTTCTAAAGCGTGTTTTGCGCCACAAGAAGCTGGTGAGTATAAAGCTTATCAGATAAAGAATATCGTCGACCGTGTAGGTGGCGGTGACTCATTTGCAGCAGGGTTGATCTTCGCTCTAAACTTCTCTGAGTTTGCACAGAACGATCAAGACTCACTTTCATTTGCCGTTGCTAGTTCTTGCCTAGCTCATTCAAATGAAGGAGACTATAACCAGACCTCATATGAAGAAGCTGTAAGCCTTATGGGCGGTTCTGCTTCAGGCCGTGTCGTTCGTTAGTCACTTCTAAAAATACCTTTAGTGATGCTTCAATTCTGAAGCATCACTGAACATTCCTCACCAAATTTTCAGTAATTTCTCTCCTGATTTAAAAATCCCAAAAAATGACGTTTTTGTTATAAATATATTGGTGTCTCTCCATAGATCTAAGCACGAAAAATTTTCCTAAATGATGAAAAGCATGGTTCTGATTCCGGAAATTTTATAAAATTACCGTGGGATCTGTCATTAACTCATATTCATAGTTGTGTTAATTAAAGCTTTGTTGTTGAGGTGTCTATGTATAAAAATTTCCATCCGTCCCTACGGAGAAGTAGTTTAAGAAAAATGCTTTGTGGGGAATCATGAGAATCAGTTTATTAATTATTTTTGCTCTTTTCGGAGCATTATCTCTTAGTGCTTTTGAGCCGGACTCAAAGACGTATAAGTCCGTAGTTCGCCCATTTTTAGATAAGCACTGTTTCAGTTGTCACGGTCCAAAGAAAAAGAAAGGTAAGCTGCGTTTAGATACACTGCACTCAAGTGTTATCGAGGGATCTGCGAGCGAAGTTTGGATTGAAGTGATCAACTCTTTGAGTTTAGGTGAGATGCCGCCAGAAGATGAGCCGCAGCCTAAAGTAGAAGAGTTGGAAGAAGTCATGGGTTGGATTACTGGCGAACTCAAAAAAGCCCGCCGTCACCTTCAGTCTAGTGGTGGCCGAGTTCTTATGCGACGTTTAAATCGCCAAGAGTACACTCGCACAATTGAAGATCTTTTCCAAATGAATTTTGTAAATGGTCAAGGGCCGATGGCACTACTTTCTCCAGATGGAAAAATAGATGGCTTTACGAAGATGAGTAAAGCCCTTATGCTCGACCCTTCACTTATGTCTAACTACTATGAGTTGGGCAAGACTATAGCGGCTAAAGCTATACAGACAGCTCAACCTAAAATACAGAGTGAAAAGCGTCGCTTTGAAGTCGAAAATACAGCTCAAAGTCGCGGTATAGCCTACATTACAAAACGTCGTAGTAGTGGCATGATGAAAAACGGCATAAAACTCTATGCTGAAGGTCTGCGAACGGCCGGTTTCCTGAAGCACTCGGCGACTAAAACGATGATCCCAGAGTTAGGGACTTACACTATTCGCATAAAGGCTGGAGCTTTTAAAGGCGAGCGAGGAACACCACTTTTCATGAAGCTGAAGTCTGGAGGCTTGGGCGATATAAAGCAGTGGGAAGTGACGGCTAGCGCTGATAATCCGCAGATCTATGAAGTAACAGTCGATATAGCTCCACAAGGGAATGGCGAACTACAGCTTGGTTTTGTCAATGGTACAGGTTTTGTTGAGATAGAGCGCGTTGTCAATGAATTGTTCGCCGCTGTTAAAAAATTGAGCAAAGAAGGCAAACGACTTGAAGCCGAAAGAGCCCGTTCACGTTTCGTTCTCGAAGGTAAATCAGCAGGTTTAGCACAACGTCTTAACCCAAAGACATACACTTTAGAAAAACTGCCTTACATCTTTGTCGATTGGATCGAGATAGAAGGCCCTCAAAAAGGTCAATGGCCGCCTAAAAGTATGCAGACTTTCTTCCCATCTGGTTATGAGAAGTCAGAAAAAGACTTAAAAGCAGCGACGGCTATTTTGAAAAAGCTTTTACCTCGTGCATTTCGCCGCCCTATAAAACCAGGTGAGCTCGATGTTTATCTTGGACTGTTTCAAAAGCAAACAACTGCTGGGAATAAGTTCGATGAAGCCTTGAGAGTGGTTATTTCAGCAGTTTTATGTTCACCGGATTTTCTCTATATATTTGAACCAAATGAAACGGGCAAGAAGCGCAAACTTACCAGTTTTGAGATGGCTTCACGCATGTCCTACTTTCTATGGAGTTCCATGCCGGATGATAAGTTGTTTATGGCTGCAGCAAAAGGAAAGTTAAAAAGCGCTGGAGACTTAGATAAAGCGGTCGATTCTCTCTTGGCAGACAGCCGTTCAAGTCGCTTTTATGAAGGCTTTGTTAATGAGTGGTTGAAGATAGAAGAGTTCGACCACTTTGAACCGGATAAGAGAACATATAAAGACTACTTTAAGAATGAGTTCATCGGTATCGGTGAAGACATGAAAAAAGAGCCAGTCGAGTTTGTTCGTGAACTTATTCAAAAAAACCTTAGTATGCTAAACTGCATAAAAAGTGACTGGTCTATGCTCAATGAGAAGTTGGCCAAGTTCTACGGTATAAAAGGTGTCTCTGGTAGCGAGTTTCGCCGTGTACGTATTCCTAAAGAGTTAAATCGCGGTGGCTTTATCACTATGGCGGGTTTTCACAAGTGGGGGTCAGACGGTAACCGTACAAAACCAGTTGAGCGCGGCAAGTATGTTCTCGATGTTTTATTTAACGCACCAGCTCCACCACCGCCACCAAATGCCGGTGAAATAGAGCCAAACATCAAAGGTAAAAATCTCACAGTAAGAGATCGTTTACTTCAGCATCAACAGATTCAGTCTTGTGCAGTATGTCACAAGAAAATCGATCCATATGGGCTTGGTTTAGAGAACTTCAATGTGATCGGTAAATGGCGCGATTTACAGGATGGCGAAGGTTTCCGAGGTAAAAAAGTGCCTAAGGTTGTTATTCAAGGAAAGTTCCCAAGTGGTGAAACCTATAACAACTTCGAGGAGTATCGCGATGTACTCGCCGGTATGAAAGATCGGTTTGCTCGAGGTCTAACAGAGAAGATGTTGACATATGCTTTGGGCCGCACCATCGAGCCATCTGATTTAGGCGAGATAGACGACATAGTTGAACTCGTTAAGAAAGATAATTATTCCATGAGAACTTTAATCAAAGCCATTGTGAAAAGCGAAGCTTTTCAATCTAAGTAGGAGGATAAAATGAACTTGAATAGAAAACAATTTATACAAGCCGGTACAGCCGCTATGTCTCTTCCTTATTTAGAGGCTTTAGGTGATGCTAAGAAAAAAGAGATACCTCGTCGCATGGGTATTTTTTATTATGGAACGGGAATGAACATGAATGAATTTGAGCCTGCAGCTGATTCTGTTGGGCCAGATTTTAAAATGTCACCGACTCTAAATGTTTTAAAAGCTCATAAAAAAGATCTAACTTTCTTAAGTGGAACGTACCTCAAGTACGGTGGTGGTCATGAAGGCGACTATACATTTGCAACTGGGGCGCCAGGCAAGACTTCGAGTGGTATAGAGAACACTATTTCTATGGATCAAGTTGCCGCGAACCAAGTCGGTCACTTAACGCGTTATCCATCAATTCAACTAGGTGAGCGCAAAGGAACCGGTTATGGTGGCGACTTAGATACACTATCATGGTCTGAAAACGCCGTGCCGCTTGCCGCGGAGTGCGACCCATATGTTATTTTTAATCGTCTTTTCAAAGCAACTTCGAAAGATGAAATGGCTTCTCAGGAAAGTGACTTTCAGAAGCAAGGCAGTGTTTTAGACTTAGTTTATAAACGCGCTAACTCTATGAAAAAGTCTGTCAGTAAAACAGACTCAGAAAAGTTAGATGAGTACTTCACTTCGGTAAGAGAAGTCGAGAAGCAATTGCAAAGAAGTATCGATTGGTCGAAGAAACCGAAACCAAAATTGCAGGCACAGGACTACAAACAGTTTTCAGCTTCCTATAAGCCAAACTCACCAAACTTCAGTTATAACAAATATGCCAAAATGATGTTTGACTTGTTGGCTTTAGCTTGGTCTTCAGACTCGACAAGAGTTGCTAGTTACGTCGTCCGCCGAGAGAGTAGTGGAGCAACTTGGAAAGATCTTAAGTCTTCGACAAGTTTTCACGGCTTAACTCACCATGGCAATGAACCTAAAAAGCTGGCAGAGCTAGCTCGCGTTGACCGCATATATATGACTCACTGGAACTACTTTTTGACTAAGCTGAAGTCGATAAAAGAAGTGGACGGCAATTCACTTTTAGATCACACGATGCTGGCCTTTAGTAGTAGTATGGGAATAGGTCACTCAAAAGACCGCCTACCGACAGTTCTGTGTGGAGGTAAGGCTCTTGGGATCAAACACCAAGGTCACCTAGCCATGAAGAAAAATACACCACTTTCAAGACTTTGGGAAACCATGTTGCACGGTATGAAAGTGGAAGTTCCAGAGACATTTCAAGATAGTACGGGGAAGATCGATGAATTGCTTACTTAATATACTGATTAGTCTAGTATTTATCGTTTCTGTTTCTGCCCAGAAAGAAAACTCTGTTGGCATGAAGATGATTCCGATAAAAGCTGGTGAGTTTGAAATGGGAACAGGGAATACTCGCGACTTACGAGATGTTCACTTTCCACGTTGCAACACTCATGAAACTCTGAGTGATGAAGGCACTAAGTTTAAAGTACAGATAACTAAACCATTTTATATGTCTTCAACAGAAGTCACTGTGGCTCAGTTTAAGGAGTTTGTGAAAGCAACAAACTACAAAACTGAAGCTGAAAAGTCTAAAATGGGGATGATCGTTTTTAATCCAACAAAGCACAGTAAAAAGCATTGGAACAAGAACCGATGGAAGTCGTTTTTTGAAGAAGATAAAACAAAGAATTGGCAGAACCCCGGCATACCTCAAACAGATTCACACCCTGTTGTTGGTATAAGTTGGAACGACACCAGAGCCTTTTGTCAGTGGTTGAGCAAAAAGGAAGGTAAGAAGTATCGATTGCCAACTGAAGCTGAGTGGGAATACACCGCTCGTGCAGGTACGAAAACCTTTTATGCTTTTGGCGATAAGATCCGCAAGACGATTCATACCAAAGCAAATGTTGCTAACTCTGAATTAGAGAAAAAATATCCTGACATGGTTATTCGCCAATGGTTGATAAATGTCGATATAGATCCGGCTGACAAGCATGTTTATACAGCACCAGTGGGTTCGTACCCTGCAAATGCGTGGGGACTTTACGACATGCACGGCAATGTTTGGGAGTGGTGCGAGGACTACTATCAACAATTCTTTTATACACAATTCAAAAAGAAAACAGCAGTTGACCCTTTGAGTAAAAACAAACAAAGTGATGTTGCGGAACTAAGAGTAGTTCGTGGCGGCTCTTGGTTTAATCAACCGATGTTAGCTCGCTCAGCAGCTCGTGGTTTTTACGATGCTCCTATGGCCGCAGCCTACTTAGGTTTTCGTGTTGTCTGTGAGGAAAAATAAATGAGTACTGATCATAAAAAATTTACTCTGATTGAGTTGTTAGTGGTTATCGCAATTATCGGTATACTTGCAACATTGCTCTTGCCATCGATTCGAAATGCTCGTGAGGCAGCCAATACTGCGGTTTGTTTAAGTAACGAAAAGCAAGTTTACAGTTTGTCTCAAGTATACGCAGCTCAAAATGGCGCCAAGCTACCAGCTCTTGACGGAGATCACTCAAACGGCACAAGCGGTGACTCTTCAGATGACTTTACAAGCAGTAACCCTTCAGGTGGCTCAGCGATGGTTCAGCTAACACTTTTTGCTGAGGGTTATAGTAAAGCTCCTGACAATGGCAACTATAAAAATGAAGCTTTCCTATGTCCGACAGATAGAGTGGAGAACAACTCTATGGACAACAATGATGAGCGTTTTTTAAGTTACAAAGCAAACCATTATCCTTGGTTGTCTGGTGGAACTCGTGCCGGACCACATAACATTTATTCTTTCAAGGAAGTTTATATGCAAAGAATTTCTCCTCAAGATGGTACATCACTTTCGGACCTCATCATGTTTTCAGAAGGCAGTTGGGCTAACCGTGGTATCGTTAGAAACTACAAAGCAGAAGTTGAAATACTTGATGATGATGAAAAATGGTTTTCGATTTACTGGCATTACCGTTTAGATCATAAAGGCAGAAGGAATTCATTTACCTTGAATAATATTTACTTCGATGGTCATGCAAAGACCTTATCTCATTGGACTAACATGGATGAAATGAAATCTACTGGATACATGTTTTATGACTACAATAATTAAATTTTCACTTCTAGCTTCTTTCTATTTGACCGTACTTGTTACAGCAAAAGATAGCCCAGAAGAAAAAGCTAAGAATGAAGCCATTCGTGCCGAGATCCCTATGGGCGGGACTTTAAAACCTAAAGTAGAAGAAGGCATATTTATGGCTGCTGGTCATGGTATGAATATCCTTGTATCAAGAGATGACGGCAAGACTTGGCAACAAAGTTTTAAAGGTCGTCCGGGTGGCGATCATGGTTACTGGGCTGTGTGGAATAACATTGCTTATACAAATGGTGTTTTTGCCGTGGCTTCTGGCTGGGGCGCACCGGGAACGATCATCGCTACTGACGACGGTGTAAATTGGCAACACTTGACGGCTAAAAAAACTTCTATGAGTCGAAAAGATGGTAAGCCTTACGACATGAAAACAACTATGCAGCTAGTCGGTGCAGAAGGCTCTTTTGCCATGCCATTGGCATCAACAGCAGACTTTGGTAAAAGCTGGGCTGTGAAGTCGCCGTATGGGTGGAAAGATAAGGCTGGCAATAAGATCAAGATAGATATAGGTCACCCTACAATCGCTTATGGCGACGGCCGTTTGTTAGTGATAGGTGATAAAGGTCCTGGAGTTTTTAGTGATGACCTTGGGAAAACTTGGCAACATATGACGGTTAAAATTGATCCTTGGGAAAAGAGAGGTTCGAAAGGTTTAGTTTATCATAACGGTGCCTTTTTACTGCTCCGAAGTGGAGACTCAATTCTTAGATCAACTGATAAGGGTATGACTTGGAAATCACACAAGCTTGATATTAAAAGACCCGCCGGTCGTTCTTTTTGTCTGTCAGTAGCAGGAGACTATGTTTGGGCATCTGGTGAAACGACTAAAAGAAGTAAAGATGGAGTTACTTGGGAAGATATTCCTCAGAAAAAGCTTTCAGGACAAATTGCTGCTTCAGATAAAGGTACACTCATCAATGTTAGTCGTAAAAGGCTTTCTATACTGCGTAGTACAGATAACGGTAAAACCTGGCAAGAAGTTTATAAGTACACTTCCGAAGGTAAAGGTGGACCTCAAGGATTAGCCGATGTTGTCTTTGGTAAAGTGAATAAAAAATAGCTCTGAATATTATCCATTTACTTTAAAGACTTATGATCATTTTCCTTAAATTCTTCTATTCGCAGTTCAGAAGTATTATATTACTTACTTGAGGACCAACTAAACTTGGTCGTTTTGGGATAGGAAATGGGGGGAAATTGAAGAGATTCACTCTTATAGAGCTTTTAGTAGTAGTTGCTATCATTGGTATTTTGAGCAGCATGCTCTTGCCTTCTTTGCAAAAAGCTCGTGCCACCGTAAAAGCATCCGTTTGTATTAGTAATCTCAAACAGTTATCAACTTGGGGCATAGCTTACTCGACAGACAGTGATGAGATCTTGCCAAGTGACGGTAGCCCTAGTCGGAGCAACTACACAGATTTAAGTAATACTACTTGGTTTCGTAAGTATCCTGGCTATGTCAGGTTAGAACCAAGCGGCACAGCGATGCACTGTCCTCAAGCGACAGACAGTCTGAGACCGAGATGGCAGTTTCAGCAGAGAAATGATTTTGACTATGGTTTAAATTCTTATTTGGGTGGTCGCAAACTGGATTGGACCCCTGAAATTCCTAGAGCCAATCTTTTGACGAGTGATAAATATTGGTTTGGTGATGGCAAAGCAAGTGAATCAAATTCCAATGGCTATTACATATGGGAATACATGGATGCGACTTTAGATAATCGAACATCTTGGATGTGGGAGTATCCAGACTTAGGTGGTCACCCTAAATCAATGAGTAATTTTACTTTTGGAGATGGTCATGTGGAAGCTCGATCAAATTTATCAATAATTTCACTTGTTGGTGACGAAAAACTTAAATTTCGAGGAACAGCAACAGAGTAGTTTTTTGAGTCTTCTCTAGTTATTTGTTTGCATAAAAAAGCCTCGGTGAGAAAACTCAACCGAGGCTTTCACACACCAAAGAATTATGAAAAGCCTTTCATCGTAGTCGAAGTACTACTGCCAAACGAGTCGATATTTATACCAAGCTTATGGGCGATCTGTACAAAGAGATTTGCGAAGACGGCATTGTTTTTAGTGTCGTAAGCTATGTGACTGCCATGCTTAAAGTCTCCCCCAACTACAAGGGTTGGTAAGTTCTTCCAACTGTGAGCCGAGGCATTTCCAAGATTTGAGCCAAGGAGAACTGTTGTGTCATCGAGAACTTTTGCAGCTTCTAGTTTGTTGAGGAACTTATTGAACGCGACAAACTCAGCTTCTTCGACAAGCTTGAGTTCTTTTATCTTGGCCGGATCTTTGCCATGGTGCGACAAGTTATGCCAGTCAGTTTCAACACCTTTTATGTTATCTGGCACCGCATTCATGCTACCAAGTGAAAAGGTGATAGAGCGAGTGGAGTCAGTTTGTAAAGCAAGAGCCATGATGTCATAGAGCTGTTCTTGCTTAGCGATGATGTCGTTTTTATCAGGGCTTTTGCCAACTTTATAATCGACTTTAGGTTTTGGTTTTCTTACCCAAGCTTCGTTTTGCTGAAGTCTCACTTCTAAAGCGCGGATAGAAGTCGTGAACTCATCTAGCTTTTCTTTGTCTTTGTGACCAAGTGAACGCTCTAATTTTTTAGTTGGATTCTTGATCGTATCGAGAATACTCTTGCCTTTGGCGAGTTTCCGAACTTGAGCATCTATTTCTTTTTGAGAGCCATCGACAAAGAGTTTTTTGAAAAGGTGACTAGCAGAGCCCTCTCCAGGAATACTTACGCCATTTGCCGTCCACGAGATAGACTTACCACGTGCAACGACAGCCATATAAGGGTAGCGAGTTTGGGCACCAGTATGTTGAGCGACCAATTGATCCAGTGATATAGAGTTTTTGAAGCCAGCTAAACCTGGACGACTGGCTGCAGTTAACCAAGTTGATTCAGAAGAGTGACCGTTCATACCATTTTGATTGACGTGTGAAACTCCAGAGAAAACTGTGAATTTCTTGCGATGATCTTTTATCTTCTCAAGGTAAGGGCTCAACTTATAATCACGACCAGCTTGTTCAGGGAAGAAATGAGGTCCATGAATACCAAGTGGAGCATTGATCGCGACAAATCTTTTTGGATTTGAAGAAGAACTTTTACTCGCTGCAAAAGCAGGTTGCATGGCACTTAAAAATGGTAGAGCAACTGCAACTCCAGATCCTTTTAAAAAGAACCGTCGATCAATAGATTTATTAAATGAAAAGTTAGTCATATCTATAATCCCGGGTTACTTATTTAAAAAGATTTTTGATTTTAAAATTTCGGCAAATATATCGCCTAAGCGGTAGTCGTTTTTACTAACAACTTTGACGATGCGTTCTATTTCATCGCGGTCAGAGAAGCCCATTTTCCTACCTGTTGCAAAAGTTAGTAGTTTCTTCGCCATAGTCTTGGCAACGAGCTTTTTGTCTTGAACAAGATGATTGCGGAATTCATTGAATGAATTGAACTCTCGGCCATCAGAAAATGCACCAGTAGCATCAACTTTCGGACCAACGTAGTAGCTTGCCCAAGAACCGTGAACACGTGGTGTGATTCTTTGTCCTTTTCCTTTTTTTGTGCGGAAGTTTTCGCGATAAACTCCGATAGGGCTGAAGGACTCCATGGCAAAGCCAAGTGGATCGATCTTGGTGTGACAAGAGTTACAGTTTGGTGAGCTTCTATGTTTGTCTAATATCTCGCGCAAAGTTTTTGCACCACGTATATCTGGTTCAACTCCAGGAACTCCCGGTGGTGGCGGAGGTGGGTGAATACCGAGGATTCTTTCGAGCATCCATATACCGCGGACAACTGGCGAAGTGTTGGTGCCATTTGCCGAAACTTTATGAACACTTGCATGAGTGATGATGCCGCCGCGAACGGTATCTGCAGGAAGTTTAACTTTGCGAAAGTGAGTGCCGCTTACATTTGGTATCTCGTACAGTTCAGCGAGACGATTGTTAAGTATCGCAAAGTCAGATTTAACGATGTTCGAAACACTTAAGTTTGAGGTGATCAATTCTTTGAAGAAGAGTTGTGTTTCCTTTGGCATAGAATAGCGTAAAAATGCAGCATACTCAGGGTAAAGCGTTTTATCTGGTTCAGTGAAATCCATATCGCGGAGGTTTAACCAAGCATCTGTAAAGTCGTTTATGAAGCGGTTGAACTGAGGCTTTTTCATAAGTCTTTTGAGTTCGGAATTTAGAACAGTACTACTTTTAAGTTTTCCTTGACGCGCTAAATCGAGCAATTTGTCATCTGGCGTTGTTCTGTTTAAGAAGTATGACAGACGAGCTGCCAGAGCAAAGTCGTTTAGCTTACCTGGAGTCTCACGCAAGTAGAGGAAGTCGGGGGAGCAAAGTAGGGCGCTGATACTTGTAATAAGCGCCGGTTCAAAAGCTTCGCCTTGGGCCATTTCAGATTTAAATAAATCGACATATGGTTTTACATCTGGATCATTAGTTCGAAATGCTTTTTGACCAATTCGGTTGAGGACTTTAGCTGCATCCGCTTCTGGACTCGTCGAAGTTATCTTGAATTTTTGAGGAGACTTTTTGGACTTAGATGGAATGGCTTGACGGGCGATGCCATCAAAGATGAGTTTGTGCCCTTTGGAAGGGAACTCGCGGCGAATCGGGCCAGTAATTTTTACATGTTTAAGAGCAAAACCAGGACCTTTATATGTCTTGATACTAAACTTCTCTTTTGGCTTCATATGCGGTTTTTTATAGTTTATACCGTATGGCTCAAGTTTGAGCATGACGCCTTTTTCAAGATAAGCAGAAAGCTTGATCGTAGTTTCCTTTTCAGGAAGAAACTGGTAGTAGCCCAACTTAGGGGTTTTGACGTATAACTCAAAGTTTCGACTGCGAAGGACATAGGCTTATTAGTTTGGTAGCCCCAGCCAGTTATCTCTATATCGTAGTAGCCAGTGGCTTTTATGGCGGTGTTTTGCATGTTGCCATTTGGGTAAGAGTATGAGTGAAAGCGAACAAGAGCGCCGTTGTCGAGAAGCTTCCACTTTTTACCAACGTGGCGGTCTGCACCTTTGTTATCTTGAATCTTACAGATCTTTGTTTTTGGTGCAGGTGGGTTTATTTGATTCTCAATGGCAGCTTTTATAACAGTCTCAGAGATACTCAAGTACTTTTGTAGTTGCACCATTGACATACCGAGTGATTCACCAACATTTTCAAACTCATGAGAACGACCATCTTCAGGAAGCATTTCGGCGATATCGACATTTGTTCCAAAAAGATCGTTTAAAGTGTTTTGATACTCATGCCGGTTGAGTCTTCGTAAAACGGTTTCGTTTTGAGTTTTGTGTGCTGCGATAAGACGTGGCGTGAACCATTTATCAAAGCCGGCGAGCATTTTTTCAGATGGACGCTTTTTCTTCTTTTTAGGAGGCATGTCACCGCTCATGACTCGATCATATATAAGTTCCCACTTGGCAAAGGAAGCAGGATCCTGTAAATCGAACTTCAGTTTGTCAAAATCAAGCCCACCTTTATCGACACTGTCGGCGTGGCAATCGGAACAATACTTTTCAATAAAAGAGCTCAGATTTTTTGGCGTCTTTCCAAATACATGGAAAGATGTTAGGAGCAAAACTCCAATAATTAATTTCTTCATAAGTAACCTTAACACAACGCTTTTTTCTAGTTAAATAGCCCTCGCAAGATCTATCCCACATGAAACGATATTTTTTTTAGAAAAAAATACAGAAGAATTTTTTGAAAATATCTAAGGATAGAACGGCGTTTCCTTCTTAATTAAGATTTTCTTTTTCGAGTTCATTGAGAAGTTTATAAGTTTTGGTGTCGACATGTCGTACTGATTATTATGTAGGTCGACTTAGAAGCTTTTTTAACTAAGAATGTATATGATTCTTGTTGTTCTCTTTGCTGCAAAACTGAGAAAGAATGCCGAATTGTTTATAAAAAATTAAGCATAATAGTTTTTAAGTATAAAAAATGTGATTGGCGGTGGCCTTCACTAATGTATGTATAGAAATAGTATGGAGTGTATGGTTTTGAATTTATTTACCCGGGTTTTTCTTTTTTCCTTTATATGTTGTTTGTTGAATCAGTCTCTTTTTGCTGAGAAACAACGACCAAATGTCCTCTTTATCGCCATTGATGATCAAAATGACTGGATTGGTTATATGGGGGGACATCCGCTGATCAAAACGCCAAATATAGACGCTTTGGCCGACAGCGGAACGGCATTTACAAATGCGCACTGCCAATCGCCACTTTGTAATCCTTCTCGCACGAGTCTTATGACGGGTTTGCGTCCTTCAACAACGGGTATCTATGGATTGGCTCCTTGGTTTAGAACTCTTCCTGAGTTTAAGGATCATGTCTCCTTGCCACAGTACTTAAAGAAGCATGGTTTTTATCAAACTTTATCGACGGGTAAGATCTACCACGGTGGTGGAGGTCGTAAAAAATATGATAGTGAATTTGATCTTCTAGGACCTGCAGCAAATGGCAAACCTTATCCAAAACAAAAATTGATTGGTTCATCTCCTTTTGGAAATCACCCTTTGATGGACTGGGGAAATTTTCCTCATAAAGACGAAGACAAACAAGACTATAAAGTTGCGGATTGGGCCATAGCAGAGTTAGATAAAAAGCCTAAAGATCCATTCTTTTTATCGGTTGGTTTCTTCCTTCCTCACGTACCTTGTTTTGCGACTCAAAAGTGGTTCGACCTTTACCCGGATGACGATAGCGTTCTACCCAAAATTAAAGCGGATGACCGTGCTGATACTCCGAGATTTTCATGGTACATGCACTGGTACCTTCCAGAAGTGCGTACGAAGTGGCTAAAAGAGAATAAGCAATGGAGAAACTTAGTTCGTTCTTACATGGCTTGTACAAGTTTTGTCGATGCTCAAGTAGGTCGTCTGATGGATGCAGTAAAAAGAAATGGCTATGCAGATAATACAATAATCGTTTTATGGTCTGACCATGGTTGGCACTTGGGTGAAAAAGGTATAACGGGTAAGAATACTTTGTGGGATGACGGAACGAGAGTACCACTCGTTTTTGCAGGTCCTGGAGTGAAATCTGGTCAAGTTTGTAACAAGCCAGCAGAGCTTTTAGACATATACCCAACCCTTATTGATCTTTGTGGTTTACCCAAAAATACTGTTCTAGAAGGTCATAGTCTTATACCTCAGTTGAAGGATGCAACTGCACCTCGTAAGTGGCCGGCTATAACAACTCACAATCATGATAACCACGGTGTTCGTTCAGAAGATTGGCGCTATATCCAGTATGCCGATGGTTCACAAGAACTTTACAACATGAAGAAAGATCCAGATGAGTGGAGCAACCTCGCTTCAAATCCAGAATACGCCTCAGTGATCGAAGAGTTAAAAGCCTTCATTCCTACCAAAAACCTCAAGCCTGCAAAAGGTAGTAAGCACCGCATACTGACTTATATAGATGGCAAAGTTGTCTGGCAGGGTGAAGAGGTTAAAGCGACTGACCCTATTCCTGGAATTGAAGATTAATAAGTATTTTTAAAGCTAAAGGTTTAATCATATAAAGAAGGCTTAGCTATCTCGACATAGCTTCGCTTTCTTTGAGGCCTAGCTTTTCCTTGACTCTGTTCTCAAACTCTTTGTTTCTTTCAATGACTTCTTTGTATTCTTGTGAAGGTGTGAGAAATAGCTGTGATCTTAGTTCATTGAACTTCTTCATATCCACAAAAAGCAACATGCAGTTTTGACCTAAAGATCTTAACATGATGAAACGTTTTTCAATACCCTTATTATGAAAATGCTCATTCATAGCGTTCAACACACTGTCCATGTCATACCAGTCACCCATATTTTCACATTTAAATTGGAATGCTTCTCCTTGATCCTTGAAAGCGATAAGATACTTTTCTTCAGCTTTAATATATAATTCATAAGTTTCTTGTGGTTGGAAATAAGCTTTAGTTAAGTTCTTAATTTTCTCTTGAAATAACTCTTGATAACCTACAGGAAAGAATCCAGTTTCTAGATCAAAGTTGAGCATGTAGTTGTAGGTTGATAGATAGTTATAAAATCTATGGTTTAAAGGTATAAAAACTTCGCTAAAGACATTTTGCTTGAAAACTTCTTTGTCCGATGGTTTTTTCTTAACAATTCCTAGCTCAAAGGCAATATTCACTGCTTTTGAAAGAGTTAACTCTTTTTCAATCCACCAGGCTGCTTGTCGATCAAAAAACTTACCTTTAGAGAGACAAAGTTTAAAAGCGAGTTTTTTAGACTTGGGGCCTCCTATGCCTGCGATATCGAGAGCAAAATCGTATGCTTTAGTTTCGATGCAAACCTTAAACATTTTCTCCGCTAAGTCCGTGCCTTTGGTATCTTGATTCAATATCAGAATTAATTGTACGGCAACTTTCTTCAGGTGTGGGTTATCTAAAAGCTCGTTTAAGAGTCCGAGAGCTTCTTTTCCTGTTTTGTAAGTGACTACTCTTATTAAGTAGCCAAACACATAGCTATTTTTAGATGTAACACTTTTTATGTGTTTGGTTAAGAAAATTTTAATATAGGGAAATGTCTTTTGTGAATCGTAATCATGCATTTTCCAAAGATAGCGGCCGGAGTCTAAAGTTATCTTTTTTTCGGCTAATTGACACAACAGCTTAAAGGCTAATATTCGACATGGCTCTTTGGGACTTTTTAAATAAAGGCTGATATAATAGTAGTAAGCATTAAACTGTTTCTCCAATGTGCAGTCTTTCATCACTTGGCCGATGAATTTAAGAGACTCGAGATCTTCAATATCTTTTAAGAGATAGAGTAATTTGGTCTTACTTGTAAATGAAGGATCGAGATATAATTGGGTTACGTATTCCCACCAAAAATCTTTTTCAAACTTAGCTAAAACTGGTGTTACATGAACAGAGTCATTTTTAAGGAGTGGAAGAAGTAAGCTTCGTTCGTTATGTAAAGCAGGAATAGATACCCAATCAAGCCAGCTTAAAGCCCAGTAAAATTTTTTATCCTTTTGACCTTTTCTTAGTTTATCAATGACATTTTGCAAAGACTTTTGGTTGCCCAGTAGCATCTTAATAATATCAATATGTGATTTATTAATTGAGGCCTGATTTTCTTGAACCCAGTCTAGTAACAGTTCTTTTTCATTGATAGAAAGCTGAAGTAAGTACTTAGCTACGGTTCCGGTAAGCCGTTTACTTTTTTTGAAATCTCGAATATGATAATCTTTGCTGTTAAAGGAAACGTCAAAGTCTTTTTTAGATTTTTGCTTTATCTCTTCAAAGCTTTTTTTGTCAATTTTAGTAATAAAATTAGCTCTTGCTGTAAGCTGTGACATAAAGAGAATAATGAGGGGAATTAATAGTTTTGAAAGCATCCAAAGTCACTTTTTGAAATTGAGTATAGTCATATATTGATTTCAGTTTAAGATTCCGCCAACTGTTAGAAGCTTTTTGAAAATAGATAATCTTCATTTCTTGTGGATAGATTTAGGCGTGAGGGACTAAAGCCTTTACTTGCTTGAGTTTTAGTCTTTTCATATTTTTACTAACTATAACTTATAGAAGAAAGCAGAATTGATTAAAGCATCTCTATCATTGTGTTTAAGGCGAGCAGTATGAATCGTGGAAAAAGGAAAGTGAAGATATTTACTCAAAATTAGTGTTATTGGAGACTGAACTATCGATTTGGTCTCCTCTCGAAAGACTAATGTATTGAACATTACCATGAACAAAAAGCCCTAGTGTTTTAGTGTCTTTGCCATAGTAGTATGCGGCATTTTTAGGATGGACGTTAAGATTTGTTCGCCAAACGGATGGGTTATTGGGATTTTGAATAGGCACAAACATGGGTTCATCTTTACCACCATTTTGGGCGACATCGAGTTTTTTATACCCATTGTTATTTTTATTGAAAAAGCTGTTCATACCGTAGTCGGATCTTCCCATGCCATTAATCGAAAGTTCACCTCTTCTGCCAGTGACTATTGGACAGTACATGATTTGGGCATAACTCGAGGTTCTCATATAATCAGGAATATTTGAAACGGATTCTAAGCTTGTGCTAGAGATTGAGTTAAAAATGTAGTAAGGCCAGTGTCTGCGGGTGTCAAAATTCGTGGGACTTGGGACGTACTCATCGTTGTCACTGGAGTACATCGTAACACCAATGTAGATCTGTTTGAGATTGTTAATGGACAAGGCTTCTTTGGCTTTTTTGCGCGCTTGGCCTAAGGAAGGCAGTAAGATTGAAGAAAGTATTCCGATAATAGCGACAACCACGAGTAACTCTATCAAAGTAAATTTATTTTCTTGTTTCATCCGCTCGACCAACTGATTATTCTTTCCACCCTTACTAATATAAATTGTGTGAATTAAGAAAGCAAAAAAAAGAAATATTTACTCAAAATTGCTGTTACTGGAGACGAGACTGTCTATTTGGTCTCCTTTAGACAGGCTGATGTATTGAACATTTCCGTGTATGTAAAGACCAATAGTCTTGGTGTTTTTTCCATAATAGTAGGCAGCGTCTTTTTGTCCGGTTCCTAGAGAAGTGCCCCATAAAGCGGGATTGGACGGTCCTTGTATTGGCACCATAAATGGTTCTTCTTTACCACCAAGTTGAGCTACGCCAATTTGCTTGTAGCCACCCACATTTTTATTGAAAAAGCTATTCATGCCATAGTCGGACCGTCCCATACTGTGAATTGACATTTCACTTCTTTTCTTGGCAATGATGGGACAGTACATAACTTTAGCGTAAGCTGAGTTTTCCATATTCTCCATTATGTTACTATGAGTCATAGAACCATAGTCAATACTCGCCATTGAGCTATAAATATACGATGGCCAGTGTCTGCCTGTCGTGAAGTTTGTCGGACTTGGAACGAACTCGTTACTATCACTAGTGTAAAGCATGACGCCAGTATAAATCTGTTTGAGGTTATTAATTGAGATAACTTCTTGAGCTTTACTTCTAGCCTGGCTTATCGAAGGTAGTAAAATGGAAGCTAATATGCCAATTATGGCTACGACTACCAGCAATTCAATCAAGGTAAATTTTTTAGTATTAGTCAAGTCCGCACTCCTCTCACAGTTTATACATAACTGTATGCACTAACTTAGAGACTTAGAGGAACCTTAACAGTTTTGGATTTTTTATTCATTTTGATCAAAATGACACATGTAGATATTACAGTTAGAAAAAGTAGTATAAAAACCGGTGAGTACTTCTTCCAAGGGTACATATGGTTCTTAAGGTAGTTATAGATTTTTTGTGCCTTTGAAAGTGTGTACTTATTATAGTAGTCATATCTGAGCACTCCATTAGAAGTTGGGTGTGAGTTTATCTCAATATTCCTTTTAAGATGCTTTAAAACGTTAATCTTTTCATCACCATAACCTTTGTAGTTATATATAATTTTATCAATTATTCCATTTGGTCCTTTCAGTCGCTTAACCCGTTTTTGGAGAAAAGGATTAGCTCCTAGATCAAGTAGCTTTTTTACATAGTCGAAATCGAGCTTATATATCGCTAAGTCGAGAGGGGTCATTCCAGAGAATAGGAGATCACTTTCACTTTCTAAGTCTACACCATACTTAAGCAAATAATCAGCTACCTCAAACTTTTCATCTAAATATGCACGGTGATATGCTTTATTAACAATGTCACTTTTTGGAGGAAGAAGTTTCGGTTTAGTTTTTAGTAAATATTTCACCACTTCAAGGTTTTTATCACGATGTTTACTGTTTATAGCGCTCAAGAGCACACCTTTTGTAAATCGGGTATGAACGGAATCGAGAAACTTTATAGTTTCGATATTTGCTGAATAAGCAGCAGAAGAATAAATACCTTCTATTTGACTAAAGTCGGTTCGAGTTCTAAAGAAATTCATGGCTTTAATGTTGTTATTAGAGACTGCACTTTTAATCAAAGGAGTAATTATTTTTTTTGGGATACTCCCGTTGTGGTTTTGCTCTAACACTTTGAGATATTTGATTGTATCAAGCTTTGGAAGACTTCTCTGGCTAAATAGGTTTTGAATTGTGAATTTTTCATTTAGCATCGGCTTGAGGTCGTCAAAACTCAACCAGCTAGCGTAAAGGTTTTTTTGAGAATATTGGATAATTTTCTTCATCATAGTGGGAAAATTATTTCTTAGGTAATGAAATGATTCAAGAGCTTCTCCACTAGTATTATTACTCAAATAGTGCCATGTCTTTTTATCACTTAGGTCAAAGTTTTGCACAAAGTATTTAGTCCATTTTAGTTTTCCACTTTTAAGTGGATACTTAGGGTACCAATTTAGATCATGGATTTTCTTGCTGTAGATATGCTTGAAGACTTCTAAATGACCTAATTCTGAACAATGATCTAGATCGTCTTCGGTATAATTTATATTTATTTGTTGCTCCATGAATTTGATCATTTTCAAATTTCCTGAAACTATAAGATCTCTTTTTCCATTTTTTTGCTTATCACTAAATGACACAAAGCTTACCTTTTGAGATTTAAGGTATTCGAGAATAGGGAAATGGTTGTAGCGTACTGCTATGTCAACAGGTGTGTAGTTGCGTAAATACATAGATTTCGACTGCAGCTTTAAAGAGGCCCCATTTTTTACGAGATACTTTATAAGCTTCAAGTTCCCGCCAACTAAGGCGCAGTCAAATACACTGGTTCCTCTATAGTTAATAGTTGAATCAAGGCCTCTGCTTTCGAAATATTTATAAGAGTTAAAGTCTCCAACGATTGCACAATAGTGAAGAAGAGTTCCACAATCATTATATGGTTCTCCGTAATAAGGTGGGGCAAGATAAGTAAGGTCTTGTTTCGTTAATACTTTCTCTAATGAATAGACATTAAATTTTGAATAAAGCGTATTAGATCCAGAGGACTTGGGTAGCGTCTTTTTTAAAATTAGAGTTTGTCTTATTTTGTGAATATACTCTTGGTCTTTTTTAGTGATTTTAAAACTACCAAAAACTTGCAGTACTGCAATAAGCCCGAGCATAAATATTTTAAGTTTCATTGGACCCTACCCCTTAATAGATATAAGGGACACTAATAGTCTATGAAATTTAATTTTTTAACTTTAATCTCAAAAATATTACTAAGTTCAAAGCTGTTTACACTTTTATTAATGTTTAGTAATGGGAGTAAGAGCCTTTTAAGATTAGCTTAGGGGTAAAATTTATGAGAGACTATGGGTTTAATTAAAGCATTTAAGGCTCTGCGCAAAAATAAGAGCTGGGAGAAGTTAGCTGAAGACATCGGAGGAGAGTATCTTCAAGGTGGGATATTTGCATCAGATAAAATAACTTATGCACATGTAAATTGGAAGCTTGTTTTGGATACATATAGTGAAGGTCAATATGGAGGTGTCCACTATCGGATACGGGCACCCTATATTCATACTCAAGAGTTTACATTTCATATATACCGTGAAGGCTTTATGTCTCAAATAGGAAAGGTCTTTGGTATGCAAGATATTTTAATTGGTGATGTTTCTTTTGATGAAGCTTTTATTATAAAAAGTAATAATGCACAAACTATAAAAAATGTTTTAGAATTAGAAAATTTGAAAGCTAAAATCATGAATATTGAGGGGGGAGATCTTAAGGTCACTAAGGATCCATGGGGCGATTCTTTACCAACAGGAACTTATCAACTTGACTATAATTGTCCCGCTCACCATACTGACAGTGTTGATGAACTAAAACAAGTCTTTGAATTGTTTACTTTGATCCTTGATCGTTTAGTTAAACTTGGTTTAGCAGAAAAGACTAAGGTACAAGTCAAATATAATTGATTTCTGTCACTCCATATATTATTCCGCGTTAATTAGTTAAAGTGTGTTAATCAAGAGAAACTTGGAGAGAGTCATGTCGACAAACCGTCGAAAGTTTATGTTAGGCTTAGGTGCATTACCAACAGCAGGTTTTGCTTTGGATAAAGTTGAGAGCCCTTCAACAGCAGAAGTTGTTCCTCAACCGGCGCGTATCAGTAATATTCTTTTCTCATGTAAGTATGGTATGACCAAAGGAAAGACGATTGAAGCGCGTTTTGAGTCTGTTAAAAAAGCCGGCTATGACGGTATAGACTTCGATGACTGTGGTAAATATACCGCAGACCAAGTTAGAAATGCGGCCTACAATACAGGCCTTTTTGTTCATAATGCGATCAACCATACTCATTGGGGTAAACGCTTTACTTCGGCTAAAATGGAAGATATAGCGACAGCTAAGAGAAACCTTGAACATTGTATTCGCGTTTCGCATGCTGCTGGAGGAAGTGGAGTATTACTTGTGATTGGTCGAGAGAATGATGGTAGCAAAGAAGAAATAGCTTCACGTGCTCGTCAGCATATAAGTGAACTACTCCCTTTAGCAGGAGCTCTTGGACAAAGAATCCTTTTTGAAAATGTTTGGAATGGCATGTTTTACGAACATGGAGGTAAGACGGATCAAGGTTGCAAAGAATTGATTGACTTTATTGACTCTTTTAATTCTCCTTGGGTTGGCAGTTATTTCGATATAGGGAATCACCACCGCTATGGTAATATGGGCGATTGGCTTCGAGCTTTAGGCTCAAGAGTTGTGAAACTTGACCTTAAAGGCTTTAATAAAGGGAAGGCTTTAGAAACTAAAAAAGATCGTCAGTTTTGTGACATAACTGAAGGCGATATTGATTGGGCTGACGTCCGCAAAGCACTAGCTGAAATAAACTTCAATGGTTGGACTACTGCAGAGGTCAGCGGCGGTGATACAAAACGGCTCAAAAAAGTTTTAGATGACATGAAACGAGCTTTAATCGGATAGTGAATTTTTTTAGTATTTTCGAATAAAATTCTATTTGGTTGACATGTTTTTCATTTTCCTTCGACTTACTCGATAACGTGTGAAATAAATAGTGGGGTTCCAGTTGTCCATAAGGTTTAAAATGAAGTTTTTTTTATTATTTATATGCTTCTTTATTACTCTTCAGGCGGAAGAAAGTTTTAAGATCGCCATTCTTGCCGACTGTCAGTATTGCAATAAAGCTGATAAGGGAAGAAGGATGTATAAGACATCTGACTAGAGGCTGAAAGAGTTTGTTAAAGAATGCAATAAACATGAACTCAAGTTTGCTATTCAACTTGGTGATTTGATTGATGCTAAGTATGAAAGTTATGATCCGATCCTTAAGATTCCCAAGGACTTGAAAGCTCCGATGTACCATGTCTTGGGGAATCATGAGTTTTCTGTTTCCTCAAAACGGAAAGCTTCTATTCCAAGCTTATTGAAGATGCCAAGTAAGTACTACAGTATGAAAGTGAATAGCTACCGGTTTTTAGCCTTGGATGGAAATGATGTAAGTTTTCATGCATATGAAAAGGGCAGCGAGGAGTTCGTTGCTGCAGAGAAATACTATGAAGCTCAAAAAAAGAAACTAGCAAAGTATAATGGTGCTTTGGGAGTTACTCAGATGAAGTGGCTGACGGATCAGTTAAAAAGTGCTGAGAGTCTAAAGGAAGAAGTTATCCTGTTTTGTCACTTTCCTGTGTATCCTCAAAATCATCACAATCTATGGAATGATAAAGAAGTAAAGGCTTTGCTACAAAAGTACTCTTGTGTGAAAGCTTATATAAATGGTCACAACCATAAAGGTAATTATGCAGAGAGTAGTGGTATTCACTTTGTGACGATGAAAGCAATGGTAGAAAATGTAGAACCGACATTTTCAATTCTCGAATTATCCAAAACAAAAATTGTCATCAAAGGTTTTGGCGCTGAGGAAAGTCGTGAGTTTATTTTGCCGTAACACTTTAAGGCCTTTGTATGAGATAAAGCACATTGTGTTATAATTATTATGTGACTTTTGGGATTTCTTGGTCTCGCCGTAGTTTAGTATTTGAGTAATTAGCGAGCTTGGTGTACTGTAGCTAGAATGAAACTTTCTGGACATAGATGATCTCAAGTGCGAGGCTTTAGTGGATTTCAAATACAGCGATATTTTAAAAAATAATGTCAAGTATAAGCGGGTCGTAGATACACTGCAGCCTATTTCTCTGAAGCATATCGAAGTTGATTGTTTGCGACTACATGACGTGATCAATAATCATGAGCAGTGGCTCGATATAAAGCAGAAGTATTTACGTGAATACGATCCAGATACAGGTTTACATGTACACTCCTGGCATGAGTTTTCGGTGATCGACTATGGCGAAATAGAGTATTACACAGAGAAGAAAAGATTTGTAGTTAAAGACCAAGGTTTTTTCTTTATGCCCCCAGGAATTCGTCATGGCTGGGTACCACTGACAACAGATTATTTAATATTGGGCTTTCACTTAAAGTTCACCGCCACATCTATTGTTGGAGAGCGAATTTTAAGGGAGCTAGAGCAGCGACTTATCGATAGGTCGTTTCATATAGAGGCAACAGGTAGAGTGCGTGAGATAATTAAAGAGATGCGAAGTATAGAAGACAACTCTCCGTTAAATGTCCATAAAACAGAAGCCTTAGTTCTGTCTTTTCTATACGAGTGTTTAGAATTAGCGTTTGGTGACATTTTGCTTAAAAATGATGTTGAAGATGTGTTGCGAAACAAGAACCAGGATCTGACCAAACAGATAGTAGAACTTATCCATGAAAATGTTTCCCTACCATTACAACTAGAAGATATAGCTCGTCACTTTGAGCATAGTAGTCGCCACTTAAATCGTATTTTTACTGCTGTAGAGGGTTTGTCAATTGGCAAGTATATCTTGAAACATAAGATGACTATGGCCTGTCAGGCTTTAGTTCTTGATGATCGACCGATAAAAACCATTGCTTACGAGTTCGGTTTCAATGAACCATCTTATTTTTGCCGAATATTTAAAAAGACTTTTGGAACATCCCCCCAAGCGTACCGTGCCCAAAATAGTAGAATCTGAACGATGTAGCTAAAGAGTGTCCCGATAGTTCTATTGAAAGCTCAGGATCACAGCGGTAGGTTTGCGCCATATTTTAAAACACTGTGATCGAAATGAAAAACTACTTAAAGTCTCCTATTACCATTCTGCTTTTGGGCGCTATGACTTGCTCGACAGCAGTCATTATGATTAAGGAGAGTACTTTACATCCAAACTTATTAGCTGGTTATAGGTTGCTGCTAGCCGGTTTATTTCTGACGCCACTTTACTTTCGGGATTTAAAGAAAGAGAAGAAAAAAGTAAAAGAAACCCTCTATGCTTTTTGGCCTGGAGTGATTTTAAGTGTCCACTTTATCACATGGGTTATGGGGTGCCGAGCGACTTATGCGGCGAATGCCACTTTGATTGTAAATATGGTGCCTGCTGCTATGCCGTTTGTCCTATTTATCCTAGTTCGTGAAGTGATAAGTAAACGAGAGTTAACTGGGACATTATTTGCTTCGGCGGGAGTTGTCCTGTTGATGTTATCTGACTTTAAGTTAAGTCGAGAACACTTTATAGGTGACATGGTTTGTTTTGGTTCGATGACACTTTTTGCTTTTTACTTGGCCTTAAGTCGCAAGTATAAAAATCGCGGTAGTATCTGGCTCTACACAGTGCCACTCTTTATCAGTGCAGGTCTTTGTTGTTTTGTCTTGGCAGTAGTCCAGGGAATTATGCCTTGGCATGGTATGAATATGGTTGAAGCTGGTCATGCTTTGCTTTTAGCTGTCATTCCAACAATCATGGGTCATACGGCGTTAAACTACAGCATGAAAGTATTGCGCGGTCAGGTAGTCGGAGTCTTAAATATGACTCAGTTTTTATGGGCAGCGATGTACGGTTACATCTTCTTTGCCGAGATTCCTGGCGTTGCCTTTTACCCATCCGTTCTACTCTTAGCAACTGGTATATGCATCATTGTTACTAAGCGTACTGAAAATGAAGAAACCTCGATTAAAGTCAAAGTCTGATATTTATAATCTTAGACTGAGTTTGGAATTGAGAATATGAAAATTTTAAACTAGTGTAGTTACTTATAAAAAAGGGAGTGACTATGGGTTTTCTAAAATCGTTATTTGGGCCATCTAAAGAAGAAATATGGGGGCAGATTGCCAATGATATTGGTGGTCGTTTTGATGACGGAGGCTTTTTTGGTAAAGATACGCTTAAGTATCAACATGGAGAGTGGGAGTTACACTTAGATACATTTACTAGATCTAGTGGCACAGGCAATAATCGCAGCTCAACAACTTACACAAGAATGCGAGCTCCGTTTGTAAACAAGGACAATCTTTACTTCAAAATATATGAAGAAGGTTTTTTAAGTCCACTTGGTAAATTTTTGGGCATGCAAGACATAGAAGTTGGGGATAATTACTTCGATGAGAATTTTGTCATCAAAGGAAATAGTGAGTCTCAAGTTAAATCATTATTTGCTGATGAAGAAATAAAAAGATTGATTCATGGTCAACCACGCATACAACTTGAAATTAAAGATGATGAAGGCTGGTTTGGCAGTTCATTTCCAGATGGTGTTGATGAACTTTACTTTGAAGTCCGTGGCGTTATGAAAGACACTGCTGTTCTCAAAGATTTATTTGAGTTATTTTCAAGAGTTTTAGATCGCTTAGTAGAGATCGATTCAGCTTATGAAACATCGGCAAGAGTTAGTTTGTAAAGTTGGAGTGCCGAGCTCCGACTCGGCACTAAATTGAACAAAAATCAACCACAGAGGGCACGAAGAGTACAAAGGGAGTAGTGATTTTACGGTAGCTCTTTTACTTTGATGTTTTTGTAGAAAACTACGCTACCTGGATCGTGAGACTGTAAACCAAAAGTACCGGCAGAAAGTTTACGACGGCCATCATTTTTTGTTTCTGTGTAATCAGCAATTATTTTGTCATTAACTTTAGTGATGATACGCTGGCCTTCAACGATTATTTCATACTTGAACCATTCGTCATCTTCATGCGCCTGTTCTAGATATTTCTTAACGACATAGACGCTACCAGTTTTGACTGGATCTTTTTGAGTACAGTTGACTTGAGCTTCATGCCCAATAGGCCAACCTTTGTCTTGATACTTTGTGTGAAAGAAAATACCGCTATTAGCGCCTTTTTTAGTCATGACAGTAGCGACAAAGTGAAAGTTCTTATAGTTAGTTTTTTTCGTATAGTAAAGCATCGATGCTTTGCCATAGCACTTAATTGATTCATCTTCGATTTTGAAACAGTTTGTGTTCCACTTGTCCATCTTCCAGTTGCTAAAATCCTTGCCGTTAAAAAGCAGCTGCCAGCCGTCAGACTTTTCTTGAGAACTGAGAGTGTTATCCGCTGCGTAGGTGATTGTCGCAACCGAACAGAGGATAGAAAGTATGAGAAGAAAGTGAGCTTGTTTGAAAGAATGCACTGGTTTACTCCTTATGTAAGTCATTTGCATTGGTACTAGTTTATAACTTACTGCCTAGGAATAATTACGGTGTCGTTAAATTTATTTTTTATTTTGCAACATTTTAACGCATGGAGAAAGAAGACTCGCCTCAAGAAATGAAGCGAGTAGAGAAGAGAGAATTAGTTGAGTTGATCTTTAATGAAGGCTTCTAGTTTGTTGATGTCCTTAGCAAAACCACGGATACCTTCAGCTAGTTTTTCAGTTGCCATAGCATCATCATTTAGCATCCAACGGAAAGCAGCTTCATCTAGTGAGATCTTCTCATCTTCACAATTAGCGTCAGCATACTCTTGTGAAAGTATAGCTTTTACTTCGTCAGAGTCGTCTTTCAACTGTTCTAAAAACTTTGGTCCAATTGTAAGTAGGTCACAACCTGCAAGAGCTTTTATTTCGCCAGTATTGCGGAAACTTGCGCCCATGACAACTGTCTCATAACCATACTTTTTGTAGTAGCTATAGATACGTCTTACAGACTGTACGCCTGGGTCGTTTTCGCCTTCATAAGTTTCGCCAGTTTCTTTTTTGAACCAGTCCATGATTCTACCAACAAACGGGGAGATAAGGTATACGCCAGCTTCAGCACAAGCTACGGCCTGACCAAAACCAAATAGAAGAGTGAGGTTGCAGCGAACGCCTTCTTTTTCAAGGATTTCTGCAGCACGAATACCTTCCCAAGTAGACGCGATCTTGATAAGGATTCTACTTTTGTCAGTACCAGTACTTTCATAAAGTTTGATCAACTCACGAGCTTTCTTAACAGTTGCTTCAGTATCAAAAGATAAACGAGCATCGACTTCTGTAGATACAAAACGCGGTACGATCTTAAGGATTTCATTACCAAAATTTACGCAAACTTTATCCATAACAGCTTCAAGTTTACTTTCAGGAGTGTCGCCGTTAGCTTTGCCATACTCTATAGCTTCGTCAACAAGGTGCTTATATTGTGGCATCTGTGCGGCTGCATAGATAAGGGATGGATTCGTTGTGGCATCTGTAGGTGTGTAGGCTTTGAGAGACTCGAAGTCACCAGTATCGGCAACGACAGTAGTTACATTTTTTAGCGCGTCTAGAGCAGACATTTTCATCTTCCATTTTTTGTGTTTGGTTGGACTACTATGCGTTCTATAGATTCATTATACAAGGGTGGATATTGATATATCTACAAAATTAACATGAAAATAACACAATGAAGATTATTCACAAAATCTATAAAACTTTGTTAGTTATGCGTTTTATATGTCGTATCTATATTTTGAATGTGGAATAAGGTGCGTGTTATGAAAAAATTTACTCTCATAGAGTTATTAGTGGTTGTGGCGATAATCGGAATACTTAGCAGTCTTCTCTTACCTTCTTTAGGTAAAGCTCGAGAGAAGGCAAAAGATGCAGTTTGTAAAAGTAATCAACGTCAGATAGGTGTGGCTTATATATTGTGGGCAGGAGAAAATGAAAGTTGGACTTTGGCTGGAGGCTGGCATAAGCCTTATCAAACATGGCTTACAACCAGTCTGACTCCATATACAGGTGAGTCAAATGAGAGTACAAGGGATAACTTTTCAGGGCTTTATCATTGCCCAAGTTTAACCAGAGGAATGATCGCAAATACTGGAGCTAGTGGTTATACAGGAACTTCCTACGCTATAAGTAAGTACACAACTGGCTTTAATGGCAATAACAGTCCAGGTCACCCTTATTGGGCACGTCATGGTTCTGTCAAACTAGGCCAAATAGTTGAGCCAGATCGCAAAGTGCACTTTATGGATCATACCTATTTTCAGATCTCAAATTGGTCTTTTAATCCAAATGGAGCGTCAAATATTGATTATCCCACACGCTGGCATGGTGAGCGCAAAGGTCTTTATGGCAAAGCAAATATACTTTGGTATGATAATCATGTGAGCCGTGAGCCGGGCGACTTAAATAGAGCTGACTGGGTTGATTACTACTTCGAGCCAGAGGTGAATTAGTTTTCCTTACAATCTCTCTTTCCAATAGTAACGAGTTCTTTGTTCTGAAGGGACTACTTTAGTTTTTATGGTTAAGTAGTTTTTTAAGGGATAGGTACATATGAAGAACTTTCTATTTTTATTCTTACTTACGGTTATTCCATATTGGTCATCAGCTGAAATGACGGATGAGGATGCGAAGAAATTATTGGCTTTTACAGGTTTAGAGAGAGACGAAAAACTGTTAGCGAATCTGAAAAAGAACTTTCCAATTTCTGAAAAGAATATTTTGGCAGAGCTTAAGCTTGAATTACCTGTAGCCTCAGAGAACTATGCAGAATTTGTTAAGTATACAGAAACTCATGAATTGCCAAAACACTATGACTTAGGTTTCTTAAGTGAGTCTCGGATTAGTCGTCAAAAGTTTGCAGCGTTTAAGCTTAGATTGAAAGAAGACTCTGATTACTTTTCTGGTTTAATAAAAGTTATTGGATCTGAGTTGCGCCCAGAAGAGTGTTTATCAACTTTTTCTCAATTAGGAAGGCTTAGAAGTGCGGCAAAGTATTTTGCGGCATTAGTTAATATGAGGAGAGTAGAAGGCGATTATCAAAAAGCAATTTTAACTTTAAAGAAGGGTTTTACTTAAGGCTTGCTGATTATTGCATAAATATTTAATTAAAAGTTACTTATGATTATTTTGTGCTATATTAGGTGCAGCGAAAATTTCTAATAACCTTTAATAGCTTTGCATCTAATGTACAAAAAAAGTCTTTCATCTCAGCC
>JAJPOQ010000097.1 GCA_021232515.1 Lentisphaeraceae bacterium | reverse complement strand
ATTAGTACATCGTCAATACCGATTTCCGGGATCGGCACTTCATCTATCCAAAGCCCTTGTTCCGGCTTATTTTTAACCAACGCTTTCATGTATTTCATAAGATGTACTCCTCAAAAAGGATCAATTTCAAAAACAAGATTCGCTACTTCAATAATTTAACTTAATTGAATTAATCACTGCAGAAAATGTTTAAAACGATGTTTTATGCTGGATTTAATGAATATCATAATAGTTTTCAGTAGGATTAAACTAGTATCTAAGCTTATTTTATTGACAGAATTTTAACGTCAGAGGAACAACACTAGCTAAATGAACCCGCATAAAAAGAAGAACAGCTTCCTGCCATTTTTAGACTGGCCCAAGATCACAATGGGAGATCTAAGAACTGACATGCTCGCTGGGTTAACCATCACGATGATGCTTATTCCGCAATCCATGGCTTATGCTGAGCTCGCCGGCCTGCCAGCTTACTATGGACTCTATGCTTCTTTTGTTCCCGTCATCCTTGCTGCTCTTTGGGGACACTTACCACAGATAGCAACTGGCCCAACTGCTATGACAGCTATAGTTACAGCATCTGTCCTCATGCCTTTTGCCTCTGGTTTAGAGGGTGACGACTACATCAACAAATACACAAGTATGGCCATACTCTTAGCTTTATGTGTTGGTGTCACTCGACTTCTCATGGGCTTCTTTAAAGTTATAACCTTAGTGAATTTCATTTCCCACCCTGTCATTATTGGCTTTACAAATGCCGGTGCTCTGGTCATCTGCCTTTCTCAAATCAACCGCCTTTTAGGCATAGAAGGCCCTGCAAATAGAGATATAAGCTTTGGTGGTTTCATAAACGACATATACCTAACTCTCGGTAACTACGGAAGTATAAATACCGTAACCATGACCTTTGGTCTTTCTTCAATAATGCTGTTGATACTATTCAAAAAATATGCCCCAAAACTTCCTGGAGCATTAATTGTTATGATCATTGCAATCGTCGTTTCAAAACTCATCGGCTATGAATCGAACTATGGCTCTGCTGTTGCCGGCAACATCCCAAATGGCATACCAAGCTTTGGCCTACCTGCATGGGATTTCCCCGGAGCTGAGTCTCAAAGTATATTTGCAACATTTATAATGATGATCCCAGCGGCAATCATGGTAACACTCATTGGTTTTATGGAAGTTCTCTCCATATCTAAAGCTGTATCCATGAAAACCAAACAACCGATGGACCTCAACAAAGACTTAATTGCCCAAGGTGTCGCTGCTGTTGGTGGCTTCTTCTGCCAAGCTTACCCGACAAGTGCGTCTCTATCCAGATCAGCTCTAAGCTTAGAATGCAAAACGAAAACAGGTATGGCAAATATATTTACCGGCCTTGGAGTCTTAGTCGTCCTGCTATTTTTTACTGACTACTTTTATCATCTTCCAAAGTCGACTTTATCAGCACTGATCATCATGTCAGTTATAAATCTGGTTAACTTCAATCCCATCACTTTATCTTGGAAAGCAAATAGAAATGACGGCATTGGTGCGATCATCACTCTCGTATCCACCATTCTATTTGCCCCGCAGATCATCTATGGCATAGTCATCGGCGGCACGCTGACTTTTCTTATGTACATGTATAGAACGGTCAAACCAAAGGTTAAGATATTTGGCTTTGATGAAGCTGAAGATGACCATCCTGATGAAGCTGTAGCCGCAACATCTGGAGAGTGCATTGGCATCATGAGAATTCGCTGTTCACTGTTTTTTGCTAGTATGGCTTACTTTGAAGAGAAACTACTAGATACAGTTGCTTTGAACCCTAAAGCCACTCACATAATCGTGATAGCTGATGGGATAAACAGGATTGATGCTTCTGGAGAATGGGGACTGAGACAGATGCTTGAGTCTTTCGAGGAAAACGGTCTTACTTTGGTCTTTAGTGGATTACCTAAGCACTCCTACGAAACTTTAGAAAATACTAAGCTCGTCGAAAAAATTGGCAAAGAGAACTTTTATCTAAACTTACAGAGCGCGATCTCTTCAATTCATAAAGAGATCGGTCCAAACGACGATTATATGATTTAGTCTATGACTTTTAGTGTAATGATGAAACCGACAAGACAGACAAACAACAATGCAGCAGTCCAGATGGTCTTTTTCCATTCATAATCATTCATAACTAAGCTTCCAGTTTTTTGGCCAATATTGGTGAATCTAAACCAATGTCAAGCTTTCTTATTCTTTAAACATTTCAGAGAATGCTTTAATCATCATCTTGTGATCCTTAGAACCCGCCATCTCTCGAATAGAGTGCATAGAAAGCTGAGGGTTACCTACATCCAAAGTATCTATCCCAAGTCTTGTTGAGACTATAGGACCAACTGTAGAACCACAAGGAATATCATTTCTACCAGCAAACACCTGATAAGGAACTTCTGCCTGATCACAATATACCGCAAACCTTGCAAAAGTTTTAGAGTCTGTCGCATATCGCTGGCGAGCATTTGTCTTTATAACCGGTCCCTTATTAATCAAAGGACGATGCTCACTGTCGTGTCTATCTGTGTAGTTTGGATGAAAGGCATGAGCCATATCTGCCGAAATAAGGAAAGATCTGGATAACATCTGCAAAAAGTCTTCTCGCTCTTTTTTAAAGCAAAGTCCTATTCTTTCCAAAGTTGAACTTAAGAAGTTTGATCCAGCTCCTTGAGCTGATTCACTGCCAACTTCTTCATGATCAAACAATGCTACTACAGAAACTTTTTCAGAAGGTTTCGCTTTTTCTTGAGCTACACAAGAAGCATGAGCCATAGCAAGGTTATCTAAGCGAGGAGCATAGATAAACTCATCTTTTAAACCACCGTATGTACTTTCTGCTGCGTCATGGAAAAACAAATCTAGTGACTTAAGGTCATTGGCTTTGAGTCCCTTAACCTTCAGCTCTCTTAAAATCTCATCGTTTAAGTCTTCTTTACTATCAAGACCTAAAACCGGTACCATGTGAGTTTCTGCATTTAGAACTAGTCCCTTATTCACTTCTCTATCGAGGTGGATAGCAAGTTGAGGAACTCTAAAAAATTTATTATCAATCGAGATCAGCTTATGTTGAAGCTCGCCGTCATTCATATAACTAACTCGCCCAGAAAGACACAAGTCTCGATCAAGCCAAGAGTTCAATAAAACCCCACCGTAAATCTCAACGCCCCACTGCTGGTAGTTACCAACACTTTTTCTCGCTAGAGGTTTAAGCTTTAAACAAGGACTGTCTGTATGAGCTGCGACAATATTAAAGCCGCTATTTTCAGTTATTCCTTTGGCAGGAATTTCAAAGCTAATGATGCTCGAGTCTTTACGAATAACAAAGTAAGTCTTGCCTGCTTCACAACTCCAGTTCTCATCTTCTTTCAGCTCTATCGCATCTTGCTTACGTAAGTCCTTTCGAATGTTCGCAACTGCATGATAAGGAGTTGGGCTCGAATCAATAAACCGTAGTAGTGAATCGACTTCTTTGTTTTTCATAACTTTCCTTTAAGAACTGTAAATTGTCTCTTTTAAAACACCAATACATGGTAGGTTTCGGTAGTGTTCGTCGTAGTCCAAACCATAACCAACTACAAATAAATCTTCTATCTCAAAACCGCTAAAGTCTGCTTCTATCGCTAACTTGCGACGAGCTGGTTTATTCAGTAACACACAAGTCTGTACCGACAATGGCTCAGACTTCAACACTTCCTCACTCACTTTGGAGAGAGTTAAGCCTGTGTCCAATATATCATCAACAATGACAACATGCCTATCTTTAACTGAAAGCTTCAGTCCTTTATTCATCTTTATTTCGCCCGTACTTTCTGTACCTCGATACGATGAAACTGAAATAGTATCGAGTTGAAGTGGGATAGGAATACGACGAATTAAGTCGGCAGCAAAAACAATAGCTCCATTTGATAAACATATGATCGTGAGCGGCTTACCTTGATAAGTAGAGGTTACTTTCTCGGCTATTTCTGAAACCCTATCAGCAATCTGTTTTTCAGTAAAAAGAACTTCTTTTAAATCATTGTGCATCTGACATACCTTCAAGCTCAGCCAACATCATTTCAGCAAGCTCATTTTCTTTCAATAAGCTTAGGCCTTTTTGAAAATCATTTCCAGCGGGTAAGCTCTGAATCCATTGTTCAATCATCTCTTGCCTCTTTTCTAAAGTTTGGCTCAAAACAAAAATTAATTGATTTTTCAGCTTAGGGTTCTCTTTACACAACTTGGCAATGAGCTTCAGTTCTGTATTGATCCCACTTAGGTTCTTTTTAAATAATCCCACAATTCTTCCAAAGAAAAAGCCGCTGAAAATGTTCAGCGACTTTAAAGTTTAAGTACTTATTTCTTTAATGGCTTCACATTCCAGATTTCGTCAGCATACTGCTGGATTGTTCTATCACTTGAGAACATCCCCATATTTGCAACATTCGCGATACACTTCTTAATCCAAGAAGTCTTATCTTTGAAATCTTTACTGATTTCCTGCTGGATATTATAATATTCATCAAAGTCGGCAGCGATCATATACTCATCGCCCTGACAAGTTATAGACTCAACAATCGGCTTAAATAAATCCTTGTCTTCAGGACAGAAGAAACCACTTTCTATAAGGTCAAACACCTTTCTTAAATGAGAGCCTTGCTGAAGGTAGTTATGCGGATTGTAGCCAGAAGACTTGAGATTGTGCACTTCATCGACAGTTAGACCAAAGATGTAAATATTCTCATCTCCAACGCAGTCTTTTATCTCAACATTCGCTCCATCCAGTGTTCCAACTGTTAGAGCACCATTCAGAGCAAACTTCATATTCCCGGTTCCAGAAGCCTCTTTACCTGCAGTGGAGATCTGCTCAGACAAATCACATGCGGGGATAAGAACTTCGGCCATAGAAACACTGTAGTTTGGCAAGAAAAGAATCTTAAGTTTATCTCCAACTTCGGTATCATTATTCACAACATTACCAACAGAGTTGATGAGCTTAATGATCTGCTTCGCCATCCAGTATCCCGGCGCTGCTTTACCAGCAAAGATAAAGGTTCTTGGAGTAAAGTCTGCAGTTGGGTTTTCTTTGATGTCATTGTACAAGGCTACACAATGCAAGATATTCATCAACTGGCGCTTATACTCGTGTAGACGCTTGATCTGAATATCGAAAATAGAATTGGGATTTATCTCTACGTCGTAGATGTTAGCGATATAATCAATTAAACGATTCTTATTTTCTTGCTTTATTTTTTGAAATTTATTGCGGAACTTTGTGTCGCCGATAAACTTCTCAAGCTTCTCTAACTGATCTAAGTCTTTTGTCCATTCGCCACCAATTTTATCGGTAATCAAAGATGAAAGACCTGGGTTACACTTTTTCAACCAACGACGCGGAGTTATGCCGTTTGTCTTATTGTTAAATTTCTCTGGAGAGTAATCATAAAAATGTTTAACCAGTCCGTGTTTAAGCAGCTCCGTATGAAGCGCCGCAACACCATTTACACTATGACTACCGACTATTGCCAAGTAAGCCATGCGAACCATCTTTTCTCCACCTTCTTCGATGAGAGACAGCTCTGCAAGTTTGGAATCGTCACCAGGATAGTGATTTGCTACTTTTCTCAAGAAGTGATAATTGATCTCATAGATGATCTCCATGTGACGCGGAAGAAGTGTTTCGATCAATTGAACCGACCATTTTTCAAGCGCTTCAGCCAGTAGAGTATGGTTTGTATATGCAAATACTTTCGAAGACGTTTCCCAAGCATCCTCCCAATCCATACCTTCTTCATCCATAAGGATTCGCATAAGTTCTGGTATAGCAATTGCCGGGTGAGTATCATTTAGCTGAATCGCAACTTTCTCATGCATATTCACTAAATCAACACCATCTTTCTTCAACTCTTCGATGATGTCCATGATCGTCGCTGCAGCTAAGAAATACTGCTGCTTCAATCGTAGTTCTTTACCTTCATAGTTATTATCATTTGGATAAAGAACTTTAGAAATATTTTCATTTAGGCTCAGCTGTAAGTTGGCATTGATATAGTCGCCTTTATTGAACTCCTGAAGATTGAAGCCCGAAACTGACTTTGCAGACCACAAACGCAAAGTATTTACAGTGTCTGTCCCATAACCTGGAACTGGAGTATCGAATGGCATGGCGATTACCTGTGCCGTATCAATCCAAGAGTGCCATAACTTGCCGTCATGGTCTCTAAAAGTTGTCGACTTTCCATAGAAGTTGATACTTTTCTTTCTTTCTGGTCGACAGATTTCCCAAGGGTTACCGTTTCTTAACCAGTTGTCCGGTTCTTCTATTTGGTGACCATCGTGAATTGATTGTTTAAAAATACCGTAATCATAGCGGATACCAGAACCAAAGGCTGGTAAATCTAAAGTAGCCATAGAGTCAAGGAAGCATGCAGCCAATCGACCTAGACCTCCATTCCCTAAACCTGCATCGGCTTCTTCATCTAGTAAATCTTCGAGCTCTATCCCAAGATCTTTAAGTTCTTTATCAGCTTTCTCGAATAACTCTGAATTTATCAAAGTATTTCCAAGCGTCCGTCCCATCAAAAACTCAAGTGACAAATAGTAAACTTTTTTAGCTCCAGACTCTTCCTGAGCTTTTTGAGTTTGCACCCATTGACCAACGATGACATCGCGAACAGCATAAGCTAAAGCGGTATATAGGTCGAACTTCGTACAGTCCTCAAGGTGCTTACCAACAGTAATCTCCACACGCTTGAGAAAAGCTTCTTTATACGGACTTGCTTTTTTAGCAGGCATTTTTAACATTCCCATGTTTATACAATTTTTTAAAACCCCAAATCAATTTAAGAGAGTGCCCCTCTATGTCAAACCCATATATCGGCTGTAAATTGATAAGTTTTGCCCTAAAACTGCTTTTTATTAATTTTTCTTAAAAAATTGGTTTGAAGAAAGTCAGATCGTGGGAATATTCTCTCCCACAAGCTGCGTGAGTGGCGGAATTGGCAGACGCGCTGGATTTAGGTTCCAGTGGAGAGATCCGTGGAGGTTCGAGTCCTCTCTCACGTACTTCGAAGGAGTTTTCTTAATTGAAAACTCCTTTTTT
>JAJPOQ010000152.1 GCA_021232515.1 Lentisphaeraceae bacterium | reverse complement strand
TTTGAAAAACAAGATTCACATCTTTTGTCTTCATTTTCTCCCGTAAACTCCAGGCTATGACTGCACGACTATAACCGTCAATAATGCTGATTAGATGATAGACTGTATCTCCACACGTGACATTAGTGATGTCACTATGCCGTTGTTCGTGAGGTCCTAAAGGTTGAGTAAAACCATTATCTTTAGAACTTGATTGACAGTTCTAGAGCGCATCACATCAGCCTCGGTTAATATGCGATAAACAGAAGATGATTGAACATAGGCAATATCCTGATCTATCATCATATAGGCACAACGACGGTAGCCATCATTTGGATGTGCTTGATAGAAGCTAATAATGGCTTCTTTCTCCATCTGGGTAATTTGCTCTTAAAGGTGAAGTTTAATGGCTATTACTTTATCTTCTGCACTAAGGTAAGGGTATTTATTCTCTGACATTCTGTTTTTCTTTTGGTTTATAAAAACGCAAATTAACAAAATCTCAATTGCGGATTTCTAAATGAGGCAGGACAGACTTCTCTAAAATCAACCCATGCATAAAGTAATTACCCCATGTAGATACGAAAGCGGCCTAATTATGATATAAGATTGGTTCTGAAAAATAGACTATTTTTATAGTGTTGTCTAATTGAGTCAGTATGTAGAGACTGTACTTGTCAATAGAGTTTTCCCTCAATCAAGTAAGTGTTGGCAGTTTAAATAAAGCGACTTTGTTGTCTTTACTATTGGATTCTAGAGGGAATAGATAATAGTTAAAATGTAAACATAAATTTGGACGTTTAAATGACAAAATTTTTTAAGGTTTTAGTATTTTCAGTTATTATGATGATAGGAAGCGGTTGTGCTTACACAGGAATTCAGATGCCGCTTGATACTGACTTTGACGAAACTACTCTTGGCAGTAAGGAAGGAAAGTCTAGCACTCATACAGTTCTATTTTTAGTTTCATGGGGTGATGCTGGTTCCAAGGCAGCAGCGGAGGATGGAGACGTTGAGGTCATTCGTCATGCAGACAGAGAAATATTCTCAATTTTGTTTGGTCTGTATACGAAAGTGACTACGGTTGTCTATGGCGACTAAATCTATTATTCTAGCGGTTTTGATGTGCTTAAGTTCATCATGTGCCATTGATGGTAGGCTTTACACAAAGAAGGTGATGCCATTTACCGAGAACTTTCACCAGACTCCTGTTGGCTCTAAAGTTTGTTATGTAGATGATTTCAGGATTAAAGAACCAGTCAGTGGTTACAATGTTTCTGCTGAGTGGATGAGGTCAAATTTACTTACAGAGGCTCAGAAAGCCGAAATGACAAAGATTTATTACGCTGATGTGGAAACGTTCAGTTTCCTCCTTGGAATTTATACTAGGAAAACCTTGAGAATTTATGGGGATTAGCTTTAGACCATCACATTTATAATGTCTTAGTTGGTGATCCTTTCATTTTATAATCGTAGATTCATAGTAAGGTATCGCATAATTTTCATATAATTTGGAGACTTTTGGTGAAGTTTACTCGGTATGTAGCTCAACTGTTAATACTTTTCTGTTTATTAGCAAACTTTTCTTGCTCCTCACAATCAAAAACACTAAGAGTTGGAGTCTCCACGAATTATCCCCCCGTCATTTTTAAAGAATATGGCACTGTTAAGGGTATGGAAGCAGACTTTGCATATGAACTAGCCAACGAATTAGGGTATAAGGTGGAGTTTGTCGAGACAGAGTGGAATGATATTCTATACAGCTTAAATAGCGGTAAGGTTGATATAATCATGTCGGGTATGTCTGTAACCCCAACACGTTCAGCTCAAGTCTCATTCGCGACACCCATTATGGATATCAGTCAAATGCTGTTGATTCGACGAAATGAAATTGGCCATTTTCGCAAGCCAGGTAATGGCTACTATGTCAATTCAAATATGAAAATAGGTGTTTCGAAAGGGACGACGGGAGAGCAATTGGCAAGAAAGTATTTACCGAAGCACAGGATAGCACTGTTTCATGATGTCGGCAGTGGAGCGAAAGCGTTACGAGAAGGAGTTATAGATTGCTATATTCATGATTCTCCAACTATCTGGTCTTATGCCATGAAGGATGATTCAGAGCTTATTGGAGTGTACTGGAAACTTTCAACTGAAAAAGTTGCTTGGGCAATTAAGCGTGGAAACTTTGCTTTACTAAATCAAGTTAACGCAGTCCTTAAGAAGTGGCGTTACTCAGGAAAGACTTCTCGTATAGTATCGAAATGGGTCCCTTACAAAATAGAAATGAAATAAGCACACAAGCTGTCTATAAGAATGCTTCTTACCAGTAAAGTGTGAATTTATTTCCGTAGGCTTTACTAAAACCACATAGTTAGATAGTTGTTGTTTCTTTGCAATTAAAATTTATGATTACCATACTGTAATTAACACAGACCCTACGGGCCAGTATAACCATGATCTATTTCCATCTAGCCATAGTAGAATCTTTAAAGAATACGATTCCAGCTGAAGCTGAGATACATAAAAATGCTATTTTGAGTGTGCTCCTGCTGATACTCGTTGCAGTTATTCGCTTTATATGTCGAAAGGCTATACTGAAGTCGACGTTGAAGTCAGAAGAGTTAAAGCAAAAGTGGCTTGTGCAAATACGGAATATGAGTTTCCTGGTAGCCTTATTTTGCTTGATGATCATATGGGGTAGTGAGCTTAGAACGTTGGCTTTATCTCTATTGGCCATAACAGCGGCAATTGTTATAGCAACTAAAGAGCTCATTCTTTGTGTGACGGGTTCCTTATTTAAGGCTGGAACATCGGCTTTTTCAGTTGGAGATAAAATTAGCGTTGGCACATACCGGGGTATAGTTGCTGATCAAAACTTACTTTCGACAGTTCTATTTGAGATAGGCCCGGGACAAGATTCGCATCAATTAACAGGTAAAACACTCGTTATTCCCAACTCCTTGTTTTTGACTCAAGTTATCACGAATGAAAACAACAGTATTTCGTACACACTTCATAGTTACTCTATAAAAACGAAAAAACTTAAACACGCTATGGAGTTAGAAAAGTTACTGCTGAAAGCAATAGAGAAGCTCTCAAGTCAGCATGTTATGCCTTCTCAGAAATCATTTAAGAAAGTTTTTCCAGGTAAAGAGATAGGTAAGAATACTTGTCAGCCAAGAATTATTTCTTCTCAGGTGGATGCAGAAACGGTTAAGTTTCAAATGCGTTTTCCCATACCATCTGCGGATGTGGGGCGTGCAGAACAAGAGTTGATGAGAGTTTTCTTGGAGTGGAATGAACAAGGGCTTCAAGAAGAAAAAGTCGAAGATGAGAAAAAATAACCGACTCTTTCTTTATGAAAAGTACGGTTTAGCTTTGTTTGCTTTGTGAAACAACAGAAGTGACCATAGCAACGCTCCAAATACATGCAGCTGTAAAGCCTATTATTATAGCAGTCATTTTTATCTCCTTTAGGTTAATTTAACTTATAAGAGAAAGTTCTGTACTAGTAGGTGTTATATATTGTTTAAGTTTATTACTATAAATACTTTGCGAGATATATGAGTTGATGGTTTTTGTGAGTCTTTCCCATAAATGGATAGGTGTTTGACGCTTTGTTCTTTTGAAAACGGATAATATTAAAGACCTAGGTTTACAGCCGTTTCAATAGTAGAATCGCCTTTTAGAATTAGCTTTTCTTGATACTCACTTTTTTTGTCACTACTAATAATGAGGACTGTCATGACTAAAGAAAGCCACATAAGATTGATTGCAAATTTTTTCATTTCTGTCTCCTTGTTTAAGTGATTAAAATGCAAAAACTATGCCAGCTTTTAAAGTCAGTCGATTTTTTCATTTTGTCAGAGAATTAGAAGTACTAAATAAGCTTTAGACGAAGGACTGCAGTTTTGGAAATTACATGGTTTAAATTGTTTGGAAAAAGCAACAAGACTATTCAAGCATTTGATAGCTTTAGATGCAGATATGGTGAGCCAGGGAGATTTTATCACAATCATAAGCATATAGAGTCTTGCCTTAGCTCTTATTTACATATTGAAGCATCAATAATAGATAACTTTAGTTTTCAAATCGCACTGCTATTTCATGATGTTATTTATGATCCGGTCCGGTCTGACAATGAACTGCAAAGTGCACAGTATGCGGTGAAGTTTTTGGAGTCTATAGACATATCGACAGAAACTATCTCGAAAGTAGAGCGCTTAATTATGTTGACGAAACATCCTTCTCAGCCTGTATCGAGCGATGAAAAGTACCTTATAGATATAGATCTTGCTATATTGGGAAGTAGCAGGGAAGAGTATAAATTATATACTGAGCAAATTAGAAAAGAATATTCTTTTGTACCAATGGAAGCTTACAAGACTGGTCGCAAAAATTTACTGAGCTCATTCCTTCAAGAAGACTTTATATATAGTACTGAATACTTTCAGGTGAAGTTGGAAGAGCAAGCAAAGGTTAATTTGCGAAAAGAGCTTCAAGGTCTATAGGGTGCTAGCCTCGCTTACTGGGCTGAGGTGAATAGAGTGTGTTTGGGCGGAGAGTGCGTGTTATTAATTACACTTTACTTTGTTTATACTTTCCATAAAATAAATAAGTGATCAGGATGATGAATAAGGAAAGGTTCAGAGCTTTTTCTGTACTTTCAAATGTTTCCATATTCATGCCAAAGTAAACATAGGCTACAGTTAAAAATAGTGACTCACAAATAGCGAGAATAATAATAAGGATGACCGCTTTTTTGCAGGTGTTAGTTCCAAAGAACTTTGTCAGTTTATTCCAGATATAGGTCATAGATAGCTTTTATATTAAGAGGCTTTAGCTTTTCTTCGCTTTGTCTTATACCTATAAATGCCAAATAAAAGTATGAAGATGAAAGTTACAGCAGAACCTATTTTTAGTTTACTTTTAACCTTGCGGGTTTTAGTTAAACCATTAAACCTCTGAGTTTGTTTTTGCAGAAGTTTAGGGTCACTAAAACCGTAAGATTTTGAAAGGTCCAGAAGCTTTAGTGCAATTTCTATAGTGGTGCTGTGAGCTTCGATCATTGCTAGTGAGTATAGTAAATCAGCGACAATGGGATCTTTAGGTTTGATGAAAACAAGTCTTTCAGAAAGTTGGTACATAAGTGAGTCTGAAAGCTCCTTTTTATTAAAAGGTTCCCCATAAATAGAAATAGAGAACTCGTCATTTGATAGATCACTTTCACTAAGTTTTAAAATTCTCTCTTTTGAAAGGTCAATGGTTTTGTTCTTTAGTTTTATTTTGGTTTCGAGAATCAGGCGGTGTAGCCACTCTGAATCAAAGTGTGCATCTGGCTTTCGTCTAATTCCTTCCATTATCCATTTTAAAGCATTTTCATTATCTCCCAACAGTTCATAGCAAGTACCTAAATTGCTGGCGATTGAATAGACTTCGTCATTTTGCTCTTCAAGTGCTAAAAGTTCCTTTAGAGCTTTTGAATAATCACCTTCAAGTATTGCCTCTACAGCTTGGAATTCATCATTTTTTGGAACCCCGTCGTGGTTTCTGAAATAGTGAAGTTTATTTTCTGGAGTCAAGTTAATGGCTTCTTGCAGATGGTTGATTTTACTTCGGCCATTAATACGTACTTTGTCTCCATGAATTGATGTTCCATCTATCCATAAGCATGCAAAAATGAACTGAGTAGAAAAGGCTAGAATAAGTAGAGTTGCTTTTAGTTGCATTGAGTGTTTTCCTAAAGTTTTATTAGCTCTTGAGTTGTTACAACTTCGCAAAATTCGCGATCTAAACTAGCTAAATGAATGTTATGGATTTCATCGGCTGAATAATGAGTATTATTTGGTCCAGCTCGGTCAAATGTGGCGGTGGCATCGGAAATAAGTGTGACATCAAAACCTAAGTTTCCAGCCATACGAGTCGTTGTCGAAATGCAATGGTCAGTCGTTAAGCCAACTATGGTGAGCTTGTGAAAATTATTTTCTTTAAGGTGTTGCTCAAGTGAGGTGCCAATAAAGGCGCTATTTACTGACTTTTTGAAAATGATTTCATTTTCGAGTGGTTTGCATTCAGCTTTGAACTCATTTCCAGCGTTATCTTCACGTAGGGACGAAGCTTCTTCAGTAGAGCAATGTTTAATATGAATGACTGGCAACGATTGCTTCCGCCAATGTTCTAAGATTTTTTTGACGTTTTTTTCTAGGTTTGGGTTATTTCGGGTGCCCCAATAAGGCGAATCAAAACCTATTTGCATATCAATTATTAGTAATGCTTGTGTCATTTAAATTGTGCTACTTTCAACTTTGATGTTAATGAGTTTTTCTAAGTTAATTATTGGTTTGAGTAAATTATCTTTAAAGATTAGAAGAGGGTGTTTTTGTCTTTAAATCAAGATTTTTCTGACGAAGCTTACGCCTGACTTTCATCTTTATACATCCTTTTATTAGATTAGTCTCAGGGGCTTCAGAGAAATTTAAAGAAATGGCCATAATCTTCAGCTCTTTAGATTAACTTACTACTCAAGATGTTTTCTTAGAGATTTAAAATTCAGGTAACTCTCATCGTAGCTCAAAAGGATGAGTAGCGAGATATTTAATATAAGCGTAAACCAGAAAATAATTCGGAAGGACTTTTTTTGAGTTTTGTGTCTTAGGGTTTGCTGGGCAATTAATGCTCCTGGCCATCCTCCAAAAATGGATAGTAGATGCAGTGTTTGTTCGGGAGTTCGCCAAGCTCCTTTACGTGCTGCACGTTTATCTTTTGCGTAGACAATAAAAGTCAAAAAGCTAAGACTCAGGTAAATCCAAAGAAATAGCTTTGGGACTTTCTCAAGAGCGACAGACGCTCCAAGCCCGACAATAAATAGCAAGGCTAATGTAGTTGAGTATTTATTCGAATTTTTTGAGTTGTTTATACTGGTCATAATTTATAAATAATAATCTATCGTATTTAATTGCTTTCAGACTTTTATTAAACCATTTTTTTTGCAAGAAGAATAAGTGTTTTCATGATCTTTTATTTGATTTTAGATAAAATTATTTCTTTAGATTTTGAATAGGTAATATTTTCTTTGTGGTGGAATAAACGCCCTTGAACGAGAGACTCTTCTTGTTCGTTTATCTCTACTTTCACTTTCCCAAAGTAAGTGTTGAAGGTGAAGTAGTTTCCATTTTTCATCTTTTTGGCAAAGATAATACAGTCTTCATTGAGCTTATAGTGAACATTGGGGCAACCGAGGCCATTATTGAACTCGAGGATGACTTCTTTACCCGTTGCTTCGCCTTTGATTTTGTCTAGGATCAATATTCGTGCTTGTGATTTAAATTTACTATTTGAGATTTTTTTGATTTCTAAAACCTTAATTCGGGCCACAAGTTCACAGCTATTTACTTTTTCCTCAAGAGGTACAAGAGCGGCTTTAGCGAAGGTATCGGTATAACTGAGAAATAATAGAACTGAAAAGAAAAGTTGTTTCATATTGCCCTTAGGTTTTTTTTCTAGTGTCGGATCGGTTTTCGAAGCAGGAGAACTAAGGCGTAAGTAACTGAGAGAAGTGCACCTAGAAAAATAAAGCCTTGTATAGGTGTAATGCTCAATGATTGTGTTGAAAATCCACAGATTACGCCACTTCCACCTTTGTAAGCTACCGTTTTACAATAACTGTTCATTGCACTTAAATTACTATTATCGATAAGGTCGTAGGGGGAGAATAAGACAAGAAAAAGCAGTAGCATGCCTAGTGAGGCGCTAGCAATCATCTTTAATTTATACTTGTTCATTTTTGCCCATCCCTTTAATAATCAGTGTCAAATTATAAAGCTTTAGACTATGGTTTCAATGTTTAGAGTTTTTGAAGACTGTGTCTTTAGTTTGGGCTGAGCTTGATTAGCTTTGTTGAGAAACAGCTCAATTTAATTCTATTGAGGTTGATTTTCCTACTGATAAAGCATTATTTTTGAGTGTTGTGTAGTGAAAGAATGCAGTTTGAAATGATCTAATAAAATAAAATTTCACTTGTAAAATAAAATTTTAAGTGCGATATTTATGTATTGAATTTACCACACAATGATTAAATAACTGAGATTTTTTATGCATTCACCTGTTCTGAAAATAAGTGAGAAAGATAACTTATTAGTCGCCCTTAAAGATATACCTCAAGGTGAAGTTGTCGAGTATGCCAATGAGCAGATCCATGTTGCGAGCGCAGTTAAAGCCAAGCATAAAATGGCGCTTCAAGACTTTTCTAAAGACGACATTCTTTATTTATACGGTGTTCCTGTTGGTCGTGCATTAGAGGATATTCCTCGAGGTGGAGCCATAACAACTCAAAATGTTGTTCATGCAGCCGGAGAAGTCGGAAACCGAAAAGAGTCTAGTTGGGATGAGCCTGAAGTGACGGCTTTCCAAGGTAGAACTTTTAAAGGTTATGTTCGCAAAGATGGTCGAGTAGGTACGGCAAACAACTGGATCGTTATTCCACTTGTCTTTTGCCAGAACAGAAATGTCCGTGTCATTAGAGAAGCATTTTTAAAACAACTTGGTTACGATACGACAAATAAGTATGAATCGATGGTCTCTAAATTAGTAGAGATGTACAAGGCAGGTAAAACTACTGAAGAGATAGAAGCTTACTCCAGAGCACAAGAAAGCACATCTTCTCAGCCAAAGCTTTTCCCAAATATTGACGGTATACGCTTCCTAACTCATGAAAGTGGCTGTGGTGGTACAGATGAAGACTCAGAAGTTCTTTGTAAACTTTTAGCATCATACGCTTGTCATCCAAATGTAGCAGGTGTGACTGTTTTAAGTCTTGGTTGTCAAAAAGCTCAAATAAATTTACTAAAAGCAAAAGTTCACGAGTTAAATCCAGATCTGGATAAGCCACTACTGTGTTTTGAGCAGCAGCGTTACACTTCAGAAGAAGAACTTTTAGACGACGCGATCAAAGCAACATTTACAGGGTTGATGGAAGCAAATAAAACTGAACGAGAAGACGTGTCAGTTTCAAAGCTAGTTATTGGCGTAGAGTGTGGCGGTTCAGACGGCTTCTCAGGTATTTCGGCAAATCCTTGTATCGGTAAGACTGCAGATATGTTGGTGTCACTTGGCGGGTCTATTATTTTATCTGAATTCCCGGAACTTGTCGGTGTTGAACAAGAAGTTGTTGACCGTTGCATAAGTGACGATGTTGCAGCTCGCTTTGTCGGCTTAATGAACAGATACCAAGATGCCGCAGAAGCTGTTGGTAGTAGCATGGACAACAATCCTTCACCAGGAAATATCAAAGATGGTCTCATCACAGATGCTATGAAATCTGCCGGTGCAGCCAAGAAAGGCGGTTCATCCCCTGTTGTTGACGTTCAAGATTACCCTGGTTATGTCACAGAGTCTGGTTTAACACTTTTAAACACTCCGGGAAATGACGTCGAGTCGACGACTGGCTTAGCCGGTGCCGGAGCAAACCTTATACTTTTCTCAACAGGTCTAGGAACTCCAACAGGTAACCCGATTACGCCTACATTAAAGATTTCATCTAACTCTATCCTTGCTAGGAAAATGTCCGATATAATTGACTTTGATTCAGGTCAGATAATAAATGGCGAGCTCTCTCTAGAACAAGCTGCAAGCGCACTTTTAGAAAAGTGTATTGCGATTGCTAGTGGTGCTGAAAGGTGTAAAGCAGAAATACTCGGACAGGAAGACTTTATACCTTGGAAGAGGGGAGTTTCACTTTAAAAGCCCATGGACTTACAATTAGAAAATAAAGTTGTTTTAGTTACCGGTGGTTCGAAAGGAATCGGTGAAGGAATAGTACGTTCATTTGCTGCGGAAAAAGCTACCGTGGTTATTGTTGACCGTAGCAGTGGTGAAACTTTATGTGATGAATTGAATGCTGCCGGAGCAAATGTTCACTGGATTCAAGCAGACTTAACTGATGTAGATCAATGTGAAGAGGCAGTGAAAAAGCTTTTGCAAGATCATGGAAAACTAGATGTACTTGTAAATAATGCTGGCTTAAATGACAGCGTTTCTCTTGCTTCAGGCGTAGAGAAATTTGCCCAATCTTTAAAGAATAACCTGACTCACTATTATGCGATGGCACACTTTGCCTTAGATGCATTGAAGAGTTCACAAGGTGTTATCATCAACATTGGTTCCAAAGTTGCCGAAACAGGTCAGGGGGGAACTTCTGGTTATGCAGCAAGTAAAGGCGGAAGTAACGCTTTGACTCGTGAATGGGCTGTAGAACTGGCGCCGTTTGGGGTTCGTTCAAATGCTGTTATCCCAGCAGAAGTCATGACGCCTCTATACGAAAGTTGGGTAGCTACACTCGAAAACCCAGAAGAGACATTAGCCGGTATACGAAACTCCATACCACTTGGAAAGCGCATGACGAATAAAGAAGAACTGGCCGATATGGTTGTCTTTTTAGCATCGCCAAGGTCATCTCACACTACAGGCCAAATAGTTTATGTAGATGGCGGTTACACTCACCTCGATAGAAAGTGTACCCTGCGATGAAAGTTTCTCTCTTTATTCCTTGTTACATGGACCAAATGTACCCGAACGTTGCTATGGCAACATTAACACTATTAGAAAAACTAGGTTGTGAAGTCGATTATCCACTGGATCAAACTTGTTGTGGACAGCCTATGGCAAATACTGGCTGTACAAGTGAATCTAAAGCAACAGCAGCTCATTACATAGATGTTTTTAAAGATGCTGAGTATATAGTTTGCCCATCAGGAAGTTGTGTGTCGATGGTGCGGAACCACTATGAAGGCATCGCCCCAGATACAGAATTAGCTTCTAAAGTTCGTAAGAATACCTATGAACTGTGTGAGTTTTTAGTCGATGTTTTGAAGGTCGATAAACTAGAGGTTTCATTTCCTCATAAAGTTGGTCTACACCAAAGTTGTCATGGTTTGCGCGAACTCGATCTTGGAAGTTGCTCAGAACGCATGACTGAGAAGTTTTCAAAAGCAGAGCAGCTTTTAGAAATGGTTGATGGCTTAGAGTTAGTTGAACTGCAAAGACCAGATGAATGCTGCGGTTTTGGCGGCACTTTTGCTGTTGCAGAAAAAGAAGTTAGTTGCTTGATGGGTGAAGATAAACTCACTGACCACGAAGATGCAGGTGCTGAAGTTATGACTGGTTACGACTCTTCATGTTTGATGCATTTAAGTGGCCTTTCGAGTCGTCAAAAGCGTCCTTTGAAATTTTATCATATAGCTGAAATACTTTCGGGAAGTGCCAAATGAATCACCCAGATGCAGCCGCTAAGTATATAGCTGACAAAGATCGTGCGCGTTGGCACGATAAATCTCTTTGGTTTGTTCGCCAAAAACGAGATAAGATGGCATCTAGTCTTCCTGAGTGGGAAGAGCTACGCGACGCTGCATCAAAAATAAAAGCTCACATGATCTCGAACATGGAGCAGTACCTCCTTGAGTTTGAAAAAAATGCCCAAGCAAATGGTATAAAAATCCATTGGGCGATGGATGCAAAAGAACACAATGAGATAGTCCACTCTTTACTTAAAAGTCACGACGTGAAAAAACTTGTAAAGAGTAAGTCGATGCTGACAGAAGAGTGTCACTTAAACCCTTACTTGGAAGAGCGCGGTATAGAAGTTGTTGATACAGATCTTGGAGAGCGCATAGTTCAGTTGCGAGAAGAAAGACCAAGTCACATCGTTATGCCAGCTATCCATACGAAAAGAGAAGAGATTTCAGATTTATTCCATGAAAAGATGGGCACCGAGAAAGGAAATATCGATCCAGACTATCTAACCTATCAAGCACGGATGGATCTCAGAGAAAGATTTTTAGCTTCAGATGCGGGATTGACAGGTGTGAACTTCGCAGTTGCCGAGACCGGTAGCATCGTCGTCTGTACAAATGAAGGAAATGCCGATCTCGGTACTTCGCTTCCTAAGCTACATATAGCTTCTATGGGAATGGAGAAGATCATTCCCAAAATGAGCGACCTTGCCATTTTTACTCGACTTTTGGCCCGTTCAGCAACGGGCCAGCCAATTACAACCTATACCTCTCAGTTCAATGGACCAAGAGAGGGGGGTGAGATGCATGTAGTCATCGTCAATAATGGTCGTACTGAAGTTATGGGGCAGCCAGAGTTTAGACGCTCTTTAAGCTGTATCCGTTGTGGCGCGTGTATGAACACATGCCCAGTTTACCGCCGCAGTGGTGGTCACAGTTACAGTTACATAGTTCCAGGCCCAATCGGTTCTATTCTTGGTCCATCGAGAAACTCAAAGGAACATAGTTCTTTACCATTTGCCTGTACACTCTGTGCTTCATGTACAAATGTTTGCCCAGTTAAAATTGACCTGCATGATGAACTTTTAGCGATGCGTAAAAAAATCGCCGCTAAGAATGAATTGCCAATAAGTAAGCGTCTAGCGATGAAGGTGGCCGGTAAAGTTTTTAGTAGTCCGACTTTATATAAAGTCGCTGGCAAGTTTGCTCGAAAAGCTTTGAAGATGCCAAGGTTTATGATTTACAATCAATTCAATGATTGGGGTAAAGATCGCGATTTACCTGAACCACCGAAGAAAAGTTTTAAGGAAATGATGCAAGAACGAAATAAGGAGAATGGTAAATGAGTTCTCGAGATAAAATTCTAGCATCAATTCGTGAAAATCAGCCAGAGAATGTTCCGGCACCAGCTGTTGATTTCAAAAAAATAACTTTTGAAGACACGATAAATGAGTTCTCAAAAACCTTAGAAGCTGTTGGTGGAATGGCGAGAATTGTCCCACGAAACGAAAAATTAGAAAACTATTATGAAATTTCGCCAGATGCAAAAGTTCTTTCTGCCATTACTGAAATAGAGAACAGAAACGTTGAGCCAGAAAATATTGAAAATGAACACGATATGAAAGACATAGACTACGCGTGTTTCGATGTTGAATTGGCAGTTGCAGAAAATGGCTCGTTTTTAACTCACTGCGAAGACTTTAAGTTTCGTTCGGTATATTTCTTAGCTCAGCATCTCATCGTCAGAGTTAAGAAAAGTAAAATTTTAAATAACATGCATGAAGCATATGCAGAATTGGCTAAAATGAAACGGGGTCCTTTGACTGCGTTTATTTCTGGGCCATCTAAAACTACCGATATAGAGCAGTGTTTAGTTATAGGAGCTCATGGAGCTCGGTCGTTGCAAGTGTTGATTGTAGAAGATTGATAAGGAGTCGATTTATGAGACTAGAAGGAAAAGTTGCGATAGTTACTGGAGGTGGATCCGGTATAGGTGAAGCTATATCACTCCGTTTTGGCGCAGAAGGTGCAAAAGTTGCAGTTTTAGATTTAAATGCTGAAAACGGCAATGCTGTAGCGCAAAAAATTAATGAAGCTGGTGGCGAAGCAAAAGCATTTACTTGTGACGTTTCAAACTTGTCTGAAGTGAGTGATACATTTGCCGAAGTTGAAAAGGCTTTTGGTGCGTTGACAACTTTGGTTAATAACGTGGGCATTGCCCATATCGGTAAAGTTCACGAAGTCAATCCAGAAGATATGGACCGTATATACGCTGTAAATATAAAAGGACCTTACAATTGTCTGAACGCTGGAGTTAAGGCCTTTTTGAAAAACGGCGGCGGCAGTATAGTTAACATGGTTTCAGTTGCGGCGACAATCGGTATACCCGATCGATTTGCTTACAGTATGTCAAAAGGTGCAGTTTTTACCATGACTAAATCAGTTGCAGTAGATTACTTGAAAGAAAATATCCGCTGTAACTCTATTTCTCCAGCTCGTGTTCACACGCCATTTGTCGATGGCTACTTGAAGAAGACTTATCCTGGACAAGAAGACGAGATGTTTGAGAAGCTTTCAGCGACTCAGCCAATTGGTAGAATGGGAAAGCCGGAAGAGATAGGTTCACTAGCATTATTTTTAGCATCGGATGAGTCTGCCTTTATTACAGGTTCAGACTACTTGATTGATGGTGGCTTCAACACCTTAAAAGCATAGAATTTAAGAAGAGTAAAGGTTATGAAATTATTTAGATTTGGACAACAGGGTTCTGAAAAGCCAGGTTTGATTTTAGAAGACGGTGGTAAAGTAGATGTGTCGGCATTTGGTGAAGACTATACGGATGAGTTTTTTGCAAATGACGGAATTAATCGTTTGGCAGCTTGGGTGAAAACTCAAGGTTCAGACCTTCCAGTCATTGCTGAGAGTGAAAGACTTGGGGCAGTTGTTAAGAAGCCAGGCAAGATTATCTGTATTGGTCTTAACTTTAAAGATCATGCCGAAGAGTCTGGTATGGAAGCGCCAAAAGAGCCGGTAGTCTTTTTCAAAGCAACAAGTTCTCTTGTTGGGCCCAATGACGATTTAATTATTCCACGTGGTAGTGAAAAGACTGACTGGGAAGTTGAGCTTGCAGTAGTTATCGGTAAAAAAGCTAGTTACGTTTCTAAAGATGACGCGCTTGATTATGTCGCCGGTTACTGTCTTCACAACGACTACTCAGAAAGAGCTTATCAGTTAGAGAAGGGCGGTCAGTGGGTTAAAGGCAAGAGTTGTGACTCGTTTGCTCCACTCGGTCCGTATATCGCTACTAAAGATGAAGTTGCCGATATAAATAATCTTAAGATGTGGTTGAAAGTAAATGGCGAAACTAAGCAGAACGGAACTACTGCAAATCTTATTTTTGATATACCGACTGTAGTCAGTTACTTGAGTGAATTCATGACGCTCGAACCTGGCGATGTTATTTCTACCGGAACTCCAGCAGGCGTTGGTCTTGGCTTTGATCCTCCACAGTACTTAAAGCCTGGAGATGTCGTTGAATTAGGAATCGATAGTCTTGGTTCTTCTTCACAGAAATGTGTAGAGTGGTCTAGACAGTAACAGACTAGTAAACTTTTGTTGAGGCCGTCAAAATTTTGACGGCCTTTTCTTTTTAAGAGCAAGCACAAAGTGGTGACTCAATCAAATTGCAAAATTTTAAAGCTGTACGATAGTACGGCCGATAATGATATAAAACTTTTTAATATGGTGATTTTAGATGGACGTATCTGATCTACGTAAAGGCGTTAAAATAAAAATGGACGGTGCTCCACACGTCGTAACGCATTTTGACTTCATGAAGCCTGGTAAAGGCCAAGCGGTTTACCGTTGTAAGCTTAAAAATATGTTGACCGGTAATCAGTTTGATAAGAGCTGGCGTTCAGGCGACAAGATGGAAAAAGCTGATCTACGTAGTTCAGTACTCATTTATTCTTATAAAGAAGATGACCAGTACATTTTCATGCACCCAGAAACTTACGATCAGACTTACATCAGTGAGCAAGTAATGGGCAACCAGAAGCACTTTTTGATTGACGATGCTGAGTGTGAAGTTCTTTACTTCGAAGATGCTCCAATTGAAGTGGCTCTGCCAAACTTTGTCGTTAAAGAAATAACTTATACTGAACCAGGTGCTCGTGGCGATACAGCAACAAATGTTACTAAGCCAGCTCAGATCGATACTGGATATGAAGTACAAGTTCCTTTATTCATCAATGAAGGCGATTTAATCAAGATAGATACACGTACTGGAGATTACGCAGAGCGTGTCAAAAAGTAGTCTTCTTAGATTAAAGAAAAAGAATTTTAAGGTGCGCAGTGATCTTTTGAGGTCACTACGTGCCTTTTTTTATGATCAGGACTTCATCGAGATAGATACTCCTGTTGCTCTTAAGACTCCAGCTCTTGAAGATTATATTGACGCGATACCAGCCGGTTTCAAGTGGCTTAGAACTTCACCCGAACTTCATATGAAAAGACTTCTTGTCGCAGGACATGAAAAAATCTTTCAATTGGGATCTTGTTTTAGAGAAGGGGAGTTTGGTGCTAGGCATAGAGAAGAATTTACTATGCTAGAATGGTATGAGGCGGGAGGTGATTATCTCTCAATACTTGAGCAGACAAAAGGCTTACTTAGAAAAATTTCTAGCGATTTGGATTTGCGAAAAGCCTATTTTGAGGCAAAGTGGCAAGTCTTAACTGTAAATGAGGCCTTTGAAAAGTACGCTGGTTTGCCAGCCGAAGAAGCAATTGCGAAAGGTGAGTTTGAAGAAACACTTTGTTTCAAAGTTGAGCCACATCTTGGAAAAGACGTGCCGACAATACTCATAGATTACCCAGCTTCACTGGCAGCTCTTTCAAAGAAAAAGAAAGATGACTCAAACTTAGCAGAACGCTGGGAACTTTATGTAGATGGTTTAGAGATAGCCAATGCATATAGTGAGCTTACTGATCCAGATGAACAGTTAAAAAGATTTCGAGAGACTGCAAAACTTCGGTCTCAGGAAAATAGAGAAGTTTATGAAATCGATCAAGATTTCATGGAGGCCCTTTTAGAGGGGATGCCCGAAAGTGGCGGCATAGCAGTCGGTATAGATCGACTTTGTATGGCGATGCTTCAGGTAGAGGATATTTCTGAAGTGGTTTTTGATTAAGAGACCGCTAAGAAAATTAAGGAATTATGAAAAAATCATTATGATTTCGCTATGACAGGCATGTGATTGTTTGTGTGCGTCATAAGTAGTTTTCATTTTCCATTTTTTGTGTATATTACTGGCTCTTGGCCCGTATTATAGAAAAAATTTACTGGTAGCTATGTGTATGGCTGCCGGATATAACAAAACATAGCTGTAAAGGAATAATAATGGCAATTAAAGTAGGTATTAACGGATTTGGCCGTATTGGTCGTAACGTATTCCGCGCTGCAAGCACTAGAAACGATATCGAAATCGTAAGTATCAATGACCTTCTTGATGTAGACTACCTAGCATACATGCTTAAATATGACTCTGTTCACGGTCGTTTCGACGGTGAAGTTTCTGTTGCTGACGGTAAACTTATCGTTAACGGTAAAGAAATCCGCATCACTGCTGAAAGAGATCCAGCAAACATCGCTTGGGACGCTGTAGGCGCTGAAGTTGTTGTTGAATCAACTGGTTTTTTCCTAACTGACGAAACTGCTCGTAAGCACATCGAAGCTGGCGCAAAGAAAGTTGTTCTTTCTGCTCCTTCTAAAGATGCTACTCCAATGTTCGTTGTTGGCGTTAACTCTGACGAATATGCTGGTCAAGACATCGTTTCAAACGCTTCTTGTACTACTAACTGTCTTTCACCAATCGCTAAAGTTCTTAACGACAAGTACGGCATCAAGCGTGGTCTTATGACTACTGTTCACGCTGCTACTGCTACACAAAAAACTGTTGACGGTCCTTCTATGAAAGACTGGCGCGGTGGCCGTGGTATCCTTGAGAACATCATCCCATCTTCAACTGGTGCTGCTAAAGCTGTTGGTAAAGTAATCCCTGAGCTTAATGGTAAACTTACTGGTATGGCTTTCCGCGTACCAACTTCTGACGTTTCTTGTGTTGACCTAACGGTTGAACTAGAAAAAGGTGCTTCATACGAAGAGATCTGTGCAGAAATGAAGAGAGCTTCTGAAAATGAACTATCTGGCGTACTTGGTTACACTGAAGATATGGTTGTTGCAACTGACTTCCGTGGTTGTGCTTTGACTTCTGTCTTCGACGCTAACGCTGGTATCCAACTTGACGAAACTTTCGTTAAAGTTATCTCTTGGTATGACAATGAGTGGGGCTACTCAAGCAAGGTTCTTGACCTTATCGCTGTTATCACTAAGTAATTCATTTAGAATACTTTTCTAAATTTAACGGCCGCAGTTTTCGAACTGCGGCCGTTGCTGTTTATAGGGGGTGAAATGGATGAATATCAAAAAGCTGTTAAATTTTTAACAATCTACTTGAAACCTATATTTTTGGGAATATTTTTGGGCCAGTTATATGAAACAAGATAGCAAAAACAATAGTCCGAAACAGTTCGCCGCGAGTTCAGCAGTATGCTTCGCATTGTGCGCCTATGTAGGACATGAGCTAGATGTAAAGTACCAGTCAGATCCGATAGGAATACTTTCAGGTTTAGGTCTAGCGATAGTTTGGATTTTTTACGAAGTTTGGAAGTTAGTACGGAATTCAGGAGAGGATTGACCGTGAAATTGAAACACAAGATGATAAGATTTTCAGCTACTGCACTCGTCGCAGTTCTTATCAACACTTGCTTTACTATGTGTGTAGCACCAAGTTTTCCTATGACAGAGTTTGTTGCAGCTCAGGTTCTTATCGTTATAAACGCTTTGTCAGTAGGACTCATCAATTATTTTTCAGTTAATAGTACAGAGCTTCCTATGCTCGGCCTTTTACTTAAAGGTGTTAAGACGATCGCTATACTAGTTATGGCAATGATCCTAAGCATCATGAACTGGCCATCGTACAAAGAAATTTTTGTCCCATGTTTTATCATCGGTTTTATTATCGTGATGATCGCGGACGTCCTAGTCTTACACTCAATTTTTAAAGATAAAGAGATAGAATGCAAACAGTAATAGCAGCTGGTTCTTACGAAGGAACTACTAAAGCCGAAAAGTTAACAGAGTACATCATGCACCACGTGTCGCCGGGTGAGAAAATCTTCGGCATAAAGTCTGGTCATGATACTATCTTTCATACGAATCAAACTTTAGCTATGTTGATTGTTTCTGTACTTCTACTAATTATTTTTGGTGCGATTTACAAGAAAAATCAGAAAGTGCCAACAGGCATAACTAACTTTCTAGAAACATTCGTGATGTTCGTACGTAACGAGATTGTTATTGCTAACATGGGACAAGAAGATGGTCGTAAGTGGGCTCCTCTTTTTTGTACATTCTTTTTCTTTGTTCTAGGTTGTAACCTTTTAGGTCTTATTCCTGGTTCGACTACAGCAACTGGTAACATCAATGTTACAGCAGCACTTGCCGGTATAACTTTCTTCGCTATGACAATTGGCGCTATCATCGCTAAAGGTCCAGGTAAATGGTTCAGTGCTTTCGTACCACACGGAGTGCCACTTCCAGTATTATTCCTTATTACACCACTAGAACTTCTTGGTCTAGTTGTTAAAACTATCGCTCTTATGATTCGTCTTTTCGCGAATATGATGGCGGGTCACATCGTACTATTTGCGATGATCGGTTTGATCTACGTTTTAGGGCTTGTTGCACTTCCTGCAGCGGGCATCAGTTTTGCAGTATACGGTCTCGAAGTATTCGTAGCCTTCCTGCAAGCATATATTTTCACTTATCTATCAGCAATGTTCTTGGGTTCAGTACTTCATCCAGATCACTAAGATAAATAACAATCTCAATATTATTTAAAATAAAAAAACAAAACACAAAATCGGAGAACAAAAATGGACGCACTAGTAATCGCACAAGCAGCAACAAAAGTAGTAACTGAAACTCCAGCAGCACCAATCGCACTTAACGCAATCGGCGCAGGTATCGTAACAATCGGTGCTGGTCTTGGTATTGGTAAACTAGCAGCAGCTGCTATGGAAGGTATGGCTCGTCAGCCAGAAGTCGCTGGTAAAATTCAAGGTGCTATGCTTATCGCAGCTGCACTTATCGAAGGTGTTGCTCTGTTCGGTGCTGTTGTTTGTTTCATGAAATAATTTTTGATCAATTATTTACTATTTGATTAAAAATTTACCAAGGTAAACAAATGAACAATATTTGGATTATAGCGGCTGCAGACGGCAAAGTTAAGTCTGTCGGAGACGCGGCTCATGACGCTCTTGAGAAGATTGAGCATCACGAAGTCACCGATGGTCATGGTCACCACGTTAAGGGGCCAATGGACCCGGATGCACCTATGTTCTACTGGACCTTGGGTATCTTTATTGTATTACTCGCTGTTTTATACAAAGTAGCTTGGAAGCCAATCTTAAGCGGACTTGATGAGAGAGAGGACACTATCCGTAAGTCTCTCGATGATGCTGAAGAAGCGACTAAGAAACTAGCGGCGATACAAGAAGAGAGCAAAAAAGTTGTTGCAGATGCAGAACAAAACGCTAAGGCGCTTGTTACTGAAGCTCGCGATACAGCAAAAGCTCTTGCCAAAGATATCGAAGAAAAAGCGAAAGCTGAAGCTCAGTCTGTAAGAGACGGCGCACTTAAAGACATAGAGTCTGCGAAAGCTGAAGCTATGCAAAGTTTGCGTGCTGAAAGTACAGATCTTGCTATCTCGCTTGCCGGTAAATTGCTCGGGGAAAACCTCGACAATGAAAAGAACCGCAGTTTAACTGAAAAACTGATCAATAAGATTTAATATGATAATCTCAAAAGCAGCAGCGCGTTACGCCAAAGCATTCTTTGACATAGCGCAAGAAAAATCAGCCCTTCAAGCCGTAGCAGACGACTTTGAGGCCATTGGTGCTGTCATTGAGAAATCTGGAGAGTTTGACACTCTCCTGAAGGCACCGCTGATTTCGTCAGAAAAACGTGTCGCTGCTCTTAAGGCCCTATTCGAAGCGAAAGCTGATAAAACGACATTTGAGTTTTTGATCTTTCTTGAGAGTAAAGGCCGTCTTGGCATCCTTAACGATGTCATTTCCGAGTTTGCCAAGTTAAATGACCGTTTAAACAACGTCGAAAGAATCAGTATTACTTCAGCATTTGAGATGGACGCCGATCAAGTCGCAGCTATCTCGAATCGTCTACAAGAAAAGCTCGGTAAGAGCATTGTAGCAGAAGTAACGGTTGAGCCTGGTCTCATTGGCGGATTTAAAGTGAAAGTCGGTGATCAGGTTCATGACCTGTCAGTCGTAACTCAGCTTAACAAAGTTAAGCAGAGTGTTGTGAAAGCGTAAAAGGATTTTAGACAAAAATGGCAACAGATATTAAGCCTGAAGAAGTTTCAGAGATTCTTAAGAAGCAGTTCGCTGATTTCGAAGTCTCTAGTGAGAACTACGAAGTTGGTACTGTACTAAGTGTCGGTGACGGTGTTGCTCGTGTCTACGGATTAGCCAATGTTATGGCTGGTGAGTTGGTTGAATTTGCCAACGGCGTCCGTGGTCTTGCACTTAACCTAGAAGAAGACAACGTCGGTATCGCAATCATGGGTGAGGATAGAGAAATCCGTGAAGGCGAAGAAGTTAAACGTACTGGTACAGTTGCATCAGTTCCTGTAGGCGACGCTCTACTTGGACGTGTTGTTGACGGACTAGGTAACCCAATCGACGGTAAAGGACCTATCTCAACTGAGAATACACGTCCTATCGAATTTAAAGCTCCTGGTATTATGGAGCGTAAATCAGTCCATGAACCACTACAAACTGGTATCAAAGTAATTGATGCACTAGTTCCAGTTGGCCGTGGTCAGCGTGAACTTGTAATTGGTGACCGTAAGACTGGTAAAACAACTCTAACAATTGATACGATTATCAATCAGAAAGGTAAAGACGTTAAGTGTTTTTACGTAGCGATTGGTCAGAAGCGTTCTACAGTGGTTCAAGTATATGAGACACTAAAAGCTGCTGGTGCTATGGAATACACAACAATCATCGCCTCTACTGCATCTGACCCTGCACCTATGCAGTACCTTGCTCCTTATACAGGTACAGCTATGGCAGAGTACTACTGCTACAAAGGTTCACCAACTTTCGGTGGAACTGCTGGTGAGAAAGGTGGTCATGCACTTATCGTATATGATGATTTAACAAAACAGTCGCAAGCTTATCGTCAGCTGTCACTACTACTTCGTCGTCCTCCGGGTCGTGAAGCTTTCCCTGGTGATGTTTTCTATATTCACTCACGTCTACTTGAACGTTCAGTGAAGCTTTCTGAAGCGGAAGGTGCTGGTTCTATTTCAGCTCTACCTATCATCGAAACTCAGGCAAATGACGTATCGGCTTATATCCCTACAAACGTTATTTCTATCACAGATGGTCAGATCTTCCTAGAAGCTGACTTATTCAATGCTGGTCAGCGTCCTGCAATTAATGCTGGTCTTTCTGTATCACGTGTTGGTGGTGCAGCTCAGACTAAAGCTATGAAAAAGACAGCAGGTACACTTCGTCTTGACCTAGCTCAGTTCCGTGAACTTGCGGCATTTTCACAGTTTGCTTCAGACCTAGACCCAGCGACTCGTGCGCAGCTAGAGAAAGGTAAGCGTTTGATGGAGCTTTGTAAGCAGGGTATCGGCGAACCTCTCTCAGTATGTGAGCAGGTTACTATGATCTTCGCTGGTACAAATGACTACTTGAAAGATGTTCCTGTAGATAAAGTTGTTGAGTACAATACGGCTCTTATTGAGTCTCTTGGTACAACTCATAAAGCTTTTGCTGATAAATTTGCTGCAGAAGTTGCTGAAGATAAGTTTAGCAACGAACTGAAAAGTGAGATGGAGAGCATCGTTAAGGCTCATTCTGAAAGCTTTGTTAACGCTTTATAATTACGGTTTAAATCATGCCTAGTCTGAAAGAATACAACGTTAAAATTGCCAGCCTGAAGAACACGGCCAAGGTAACGAAGACCATGAACATGGTTTCGTCTGCTAAGTTCCGTAAAGCTCAAGATGCGCAAAATAACTCCAGACTGTATGCTGATCAGCTTAAAGGTGTAATTGGACGTTTAGCCGGAGCTATTGGCTCTGAACCACCACCTCTTATGAAAGTGAGTGAAGAAACCTCAAAAGCTCTTGTCGTCGTTTTTGCGTCAGATAAGGGCCTTTGTGGCGGCTTTAATAATAACCTTGTTAAGTTTGTTAAGAAGTGGCTAGCTGGAGACGGCAAGTCTTACTCTAACATCGACTTTATTACTACTAGTAAACGTGCTACTAACGGCATAAAAGATATTGGTAATATTATCAAGAATCTTGAAGATGTCGCTGGAACTCCAAGTTTTGCTGTCGCTAAAGAAATTGGCGAACTAGCTCAGGAGAAGTTTATTGCTGGTGATTACGATGAGGTTTTCCTAATCTATAACGTTTTCGAGTCAGCTCTTTCTCAGAAGCCAACTCTTGAAAAAGTTTTACCTCTAACTGCTCAAGCAGCAGAAGAAGGTAACGGTCAGGAAATCGATTACATTTATGAGCCAAGCCGTACAGAATTGCTTAGTTATTTGTTACCTAAAACTGTCAACTTCTCATTTTTCAGCGCATTCCTAGAAAGTGCTGCAGGTGAACACGCCGCTCGTATGGCTGCGATGGACAGTGCAACAACAAATGCGAAAAAGCTCATCGACTTAAATACTACTTTGCGCAACCGTGCCCGTCAGGCTCAGATCACTACAGAGCTGACAGAGATCGTCGCCGGTGCAGAAAGTTTAAAATAGAAATCAGGAAGACAAAATGTCAGAATTAAAAGGAAAAGTCCTACAGGTACTAGGTGCCGTTGTTGACGTTGAATTCCCTGACGGTCAAGTACCGGCTATCTTCAACGCACTTAGAGTGAC
>JAJPOQ010000089.1 GCA_021232515.1 Lentisphaeraceae bacterium | reverse complement strand
TCCAGCCTTCATGTCCCATGAGGATCCTCAATTTGCCGACTTGATCCTACCTAGTCAATCAGAAGATGAAGTCCTAACTCTTCCTGCTCAACTTGCCGAGTGGTTAACGAACCTCCTATCTCAACTTGTTCCTGAAGAAGACGAGATAAGTTACCAAGAACTAGACGAGTACTACCAACAGTACTTTGATGACAATATCGAAGAGTTAATCAATAGCGAAGTCTGGTCAGCTCTTAGATCTGCGGGTCTGATTGTTTTACGATAGTTTTTTTGGGGCCAGTTCACGAAAATACGAAATAGTTAATTCTGTGGATCTTGTCAAAATCTCTTTCTTTTACCTTATTTTTATGTACTTACTTAGAGAATTATTTAGCTGAAAAAGTAACTACGCTGTATATAGCTACAGCGTAGTTAGTGTTATTCTTGAGACATCTCCCCGAGCCTAAAGAAAGAAACCTTTAATAATTGAGTCTAGTAAGTCTCGTACAGGGAAGTTATCCGCCGTATGCTTTTCAATTATCCTATCAATGACCAGTCCATCTTGAACATATAGTTCACGGCCGAGTGTGTACTTAAGAATGTTCTTGATGAGGGATCTAGCGATGGCTTCGTCCTGACTGCCAAGGTATTTCTTTAAATCACTAAAACCTTTTAGAGTGACGCCATTGAACTCAGTACTGGTGTGTCGATAAGTTTTTCTACCGATTGTGGTAAAGCCATCCATGACTAAAGCTATGGGGTCAATCTTTTTGTGACAGGCATAACACTGTGGGTTAGAACTATGGATTTTAAGCCTTTCCTTTAATGATTTTCCTGTGGCTTTCTCGAAGTTTTCTACATCTATATTATCTGGAGGAGGAGGTAGGTTTGAGTCGAGGACGTTTTCAAGTATCCACTGAGCTCTTCTGATAGGAAGACCTTCTAAACCATTGCCAGTTGCTGTTAAAAAGGCGCCAGTACTGAGTAATCCACCGCGACTACTTTCTTTTAAGTCGGTTTTTTGAAAACCTTTGCTCCGACTCGAACTACCGTAGAAGCTGGCGAGATTGCTATTTATGATGGAATAATCGGCAGAGATCAATTCATTGACAGGTCTGTTTTCTTTAAATAGGTAAGTCATAAAATGTCTTATTTCTAAAGTGAAGTCTTTTAAGAGTTTGTTTGAGTAGAATTCACTGAACCTGTTTTGGTCGGGCATGGCTTCTTTTATAGCCGCCATGTTTAGCCATTGATAAGCGAAGTCTTCGACAAACTCTTCGAACCCTTCATGTTGGACAAGCCACTGGGTAAGTTTGCCACGTCTTATGCCGTCTCGGTCATTTAGCTGGTCCATCATTTCCTTTTTGGGGAATGTTTTATGGAAGGAGTAGGAGATCATCCTTGCTTGTTTTCTTTTATCTTTTCGATCATACTCCAAAGTTAGAAAGTCTGGTGATAAAAAGAAGGCGACTAGTGAGTTTCTGAAGGACTCTCCTTTTTCGATACCGCGTTGTTTGAACTTACTGAAGATATAATCGTATGGAATGTTGTTTTGTATGAAGTTATCGTTGTGAAGAGCTCTGAACTTTTTACGAATAGTTATGTTATCCAATCTTTCGGTTTCGCGGTTCACTGAGTAATTACTGACCTTAACGTCATATGGGCCAGTTATTTCTATATCTTTGAAGTGAACTTGAGGGAATACATATTTCTGGGTGTAGAGCATAGCGGAAACTTTTTCGAAATGAGTTACATCAATCTTCTGCCCTTTAAACATGTGAGGAACGATCAGTTTAATGAGTGTATTTACGTTTGGAAGAACGTCAGAAATGTAGCCGATGCCATTTCGACGACTGAGGCTGAACTCGACGGTATACTTGGACGGCTCAGATGAACCAATATCAAGAGTTGTTATAGGGGTTGACTTGGCATATGGGTCTGCAGTTCCTGGTGGCTTAGTGAAAAAACGTACAGGGATAGAGTAGGGATGTTTTTTTAGGAAGCCTTTGATATAATCGACAACTTCTTTGCCCCACTTATACTCATCTATATTATAAGTGTCCATATTCATCGCTTGAGCAGTAAAGCTAAGTTTATATGTTCCTGGTGGAAGTGTTAGCCTTCTTAAGGCTTCGTCAATGTTAGAGGTTGGCCCAACTTTTTCTCTATTCTTTGTTTTGGGCTTTGGTGGAGGTAGATCATGCTTTTTGAAATTCACTGCAACGTGTTCTCCTATCCACCTCAGGTGGCTGCCATCCTTAAAAACTCTTTGTGAAACTGCCGCAGGAGGGAAAGAGGCGCTCATGTTCATAGGCTTAACTATAGGGTTCAATGATACAAAGCTTTCAATAGAATCATGCAGTATCTCATATAAGTCACTCATATAAAATGGTGTTATAACCTCAGTCTGCATACTGTGAAACTTGTCGTCTGTGTAGTTTGCATAAAGAGCGTCGAAAGGGTTATAGGAGCCTTTTTCGATATGAAATAGGTCGACGATAGAGTTTTTTATCTCTACCGGCGTTAATGGCCGCATTTGTTTAGTTACTTTGGTTTCTGATGTTATTTTCTCAATTTCATTTAGAACAATCATTTTTTCTTCGAGAGTTAAAGGTTCTTGGTCCTCTGGAGGCATTTCACCTTTTTTAATTTGATCATAAATGATTTTCCAGGCTTTGGGATTTTGTTTTTTAGACGCCAGAAACTTTACAAAATTGAATTTACCTTCTATTTCATCTTCCTTTTGTCCATGGCAGTCAAAGCAATGCTTGTTGATGATTTTAGTAAAGTTTTGATGATCATTGGTGAAATTTACAATTTCCGGTTCTTGTGGCTTAGAGACGATCTCACGTACTTCTATTTCCTTAGGCTTCGGAGCTTGGACTATTTCTTTCTTTTTCGGGATGATTTTCTTTGGCGCTTTGGTCTTTGCAGAGGCCACCGGTGCTTGGTTGGCATTAAACTTTGAGCCATATAGAACAGCAAAAGCAATTGCTGAAATAAGTCCTAAGATCGCTATAAGAGGGAGGTAGCTTTTGTTTCTAGTCTTATTTCTTTTAATTAACCGTCTACTTTTTTTCTGTATGGCGGTAGGCTTTTTTTGTGTAGCAAATGTCTTAGTTTTTTTGCTTGAAGAGATTTTTTTTTGCTTCTTTTTCTCTGACGAGACTTTCTTTGGTAAGACTACTTGAAGTTGATTGTCATCGTTCAAGGACTTTGCAGCATCGTTGAGTTCACCGAAGTTCAAGAATGAGTTCTTGCTAAAAAGTTTCTTAAGGAAGCTTCTTAAGTTATTCGGAGCCATATCTCTGAGGGCTAGGTTAAGCTCCATGTCAACTGTAAAATCCGTGTTACAACAGAGCTGAGCAGTGAGGTTCTGGAAACACAACAGTGATTGATCAAAGTCAAAAGAAGTAATTTCTTTAAAACCTCTGTCAGCGATGGCTATATCGCCAGAGATATTCAAGAAAATATTGCTCAGAGTTACGCTCGTAATGGGTCGTTGACTTTCTGCAGCTTTGAGGAATAGTTTGCTTAGTTGCTGGAGAAACAAAATGGCCTGTTCTGATTTTGGCCTTTTTTCTTTAAGGTAGGTTTCTACACAAATTTGCAACCAAGGACGGATGATCAGACAATTTTCATCAATCGTTAAAAATTTGTAGTCGATGGATTCTGAATTTAGACTTTTGAATCTTTCTTCAAGATGGCGAAACTGCTCTTCATTATAATCACTTTCAACCTTCAATTTCTTAATTGAAAGAGTCTCACCCAACTCGTTGAAGCCTTTATAACTAATCGAGTAAGTATCTTCCGAGACTTGTTTCGTGAGTATATAGTCTCCAATGACCTCAGTAACTAAAATGAGGTCACCACAGTTTTTACAACTGACTTTACTAAATGGTCTTGCCTCACTTACATCTATCTTTTCAGAGCATAAGTGACAAACTGTTTTCCTTTCGGTATTCATACAAACAACTCCTCAATGATAGAATTGTTGCCAGAGAATGATTGGCTTGGAGAACCAGCTTGTTTTAGTATTGAGGAGAAGAGGTGAGAGGTTGGTTTAACTATCTCTCTACCGTCCTGGCAGTCAATGCTTTTTTTATGTTTGAAACCTCCACCAAATAAAAATGCAGGAACAGATCTCGAACTATGAGCACTAGCGTCTGCCATAGCACAAGTAAATAACACGATTGTGTCATCAAGCATCTCTGCAGTTTTGAGTTTTTCGACAAAGTTAGCCAGGGCATTTAGTATACAGGTGTCGACAGTTTCTAGACCTGATATACGTTGTTGAAGGTTCCCATGGTGAGTTAGGTGGTGGTGGCCACCAAGACCAAGTTTCTTAGCGACATCGCCAATATGGACAACGGCTATTTTGGTTTGTTCCTTTTCTAAGGCATGAAAAAGCGTATTGAAGTTATAATTTAAATGCTTCCCTGGAGCTTCTTCTATCTTTTTGTCAGTTCTAAAGTTCATACGAGGCTTTCTGACTTTTAGCCACTTTAACTGAGTATCTATGCCTTCAATTTCAGACTTCAGAGAATCTACGAGTCTTTGTTCTACAGGAGTTCCTTTCCAACGTCTTCTGACATTTATAAACAGTTCCTTCAGGATGTACTGCTTTTTTCTTAAGTTTCGTTTAACTAGGCCCATGTCGGTAACACCAAAGAGGTCTTCATGAAGTTTATCATGCCCATCAAAGTAGGGTGTTGGCTGCGCTTTTGTATTAAAGGAAACTGATCCACCGGAGTTGATCTTATGATAGATTGATTTATGCCTAGATTCTTGTACAGAGGTCTCTGCTATAAGTTGGTCTAGACTTACAAAAGGTCGGTCAGGGTAGCGTTCTCTTTGTTGATAAGTCATGCATGTCAGTGATGCATGTTGCATGCGGTGACCACCACCAAGTATGGGCTCACTCATACCGTTGAAGTAAGTAACGTCCTCTTTTAAATGAGAGAAGCACTTTTGGAAATAGTGACAGTTCTCAGCACCTTCTTGGAAGTTTTTTCCGTAAAGCCCAAGATCGACAGTTACCAGAACAATATTTTTTTTAAGTTTAAATTTATACTGATTCGTCTCAGCATTTGACTGTAATGGCAAACCAGCGGATAGGGCCGCAATACCTGACTTTATTAAGTTTCGTCTATTTATAAACACAGCAACACTCACATTTATTTTATGTTAATCGCTCATGAGATAAGGCCGAGTTTAGGAAATGTGACAGCTTTTTTGACTTAGTTTAAAATGAAATTAACATGGTATGTAATTCAATGATCGGAATTTGTTAAAGCCTCATTTTGCTATGTTGGACATGCTAAGGTTTTGGGGGTAATGGACATGGCACAGGTTTTCTATGTAGGCTTACGAGGGAATAATCCTATAAATTGCCAGTAATGAATACTTTATAAAATTTTTAAAAGAAGGTGACGCATGGAGAGCAGTGATGTTGATATGGCACACCCTAAGTAGTTACCTTGATAACCCTTTAAAGATTATTAGATATAAATGGTTATATCCTGCTCGGTAAATAGTAACGACGAAAGACTCGATGTTCATGAACCATATGATTCCTTATCTGTATAGATCTTGTGAATTCTGTCCAAAACGTTTCCTTCTTACTTTTTATTTATCATTCTTTTAAACCGCGAAGGTTAGAAGATCGGGAAGAGAGATGGTTAATGTTTGTTGATCATGTGAACCTTGTCTGAAAGACTCTATCTATTTAGTGATTTTAATCCAAAGGTTGTTACTGTGCTGGATATATCGTAAGCTTAATGTTGCGTAGATTCGAACTAAATATGTTTTAATACCTACTGATATATCGGGTTTAAAAGCTAAAGATTGGAGCTGCGCTAATGATGTACTACATAAATCTAATTTAAAGAGTAAGCATATGTTTACGCTAGCAACGACAATCTATACATATGTAAATCCCTTTGCTATAGGGGCTGTATACTTTTTGAATGTTGTAGTATGGATATTACTAATCTTATGCCTGTTCAAAACAAAACCTAGTAGAGATAGGGATAATGCTAGCTTAGGACTTTATCTTTCACTTTTGGTATTTTTTGTCAGCATTTGTGTCTATTTGATCAACTATAACATTTCTCTTGAAAGTATTACTAAGGTTGCGCTGGGTAGGGCATTGACAACGATAGTATATGATTTATTCAGACACTTTGTGTGGAATTTTATTATATTCTCAATTGGTCCAGTATTTAGCTTGTGTTCTATGATATTTTTCTTGAAGTCAAGGAAAGCGTCATCTCAAGAGCTCAGCTGAAATCATAATTCGATTCTGTTGATTTAGCCAACACCTCTTTTCTTGGAACTCTTCTTACCTTCTGTTAATTATCTAAAACCACTAAGTTTGGAAGACCGGAAAGAAGGGAATTAAAATTTGTTGATCAGGTGAAGCCTGTCTAGAGTTCTTTACTTTTGCCATGTAGATAGCAGGAAAATTATTCTTTTAAACCACGAAGTTTAGAAGATCGGGAAGAACGTTAAGCTTAACAGACAAAGCAATCGAGTTCCCAAAAATCTATTTATTAAGTGTGTCCTCTGTGAAGCAACCTCCATGGTATCTTTAAAGTTTTAAAACAGATTTATGATCAAACTCCAAACTATTGTTGTATTCACCGTAATAATAACTTAAGTTAAAATGAACGTTTTGAACGATATTTTAAAAAGGTATGATTGTGAAGAGTAAAATTAAATTATTAGCAGTGTCCATTTTTTTGTTATGTTCCGTCAATACATATGCATCTACTAAAGATGTTGTTGATACAGCAAAGTCGGCAAAAAAATTTACAGTACTTCTTAAGGCTCTAGATCAAGTTGATTTAGTCCAACTGATGAAGTCAGAGGGTCCATTTACTGTGCTAGCACCTACAGACGAGGCGTTCTCTAAGTTAGAGTCGGGAGTACTAGATGACCTCCTTCTGTCAGTAAACAAAGCCAAGCTTGCTTCCATACTTAAGTACCATGTTATCGAGGGGAGCGTAGACGCTGTTAGTTTAGCAAATGGAAGAAAGTTTAGAACAGTTGAAGGATCTGATTTATCTTTCAAGATTGAAAATGGAAGATTAAAAACAGGAAATGTAAATATGGTTGGTACAGATATAACGGCGACAAATGGAGTTATACATGTGATTGATCAAGTCCTTATTCCACCTAAAGAGTTATCCTCAGAAGCTAAAGCTTTGGATCTTATTGAAACTGCAATTAACTACGGTGTCCCACTATACAATAAGGGGCAAACAGAGGCGTGCACTGCTGTATATGAAGTCGCTTGTGTTTCTCTCCTGGGGTTGGGCAAAGGTTTTCTCAGTAAAGAAGTCATGCTAGATTTGAATGCTTCTGTGAGCAAAGCTCATAAAAATAATTCATTTTCAAAGAAAGCATGGATTCTACGGGGCGTTTTAGACCGCACATATACTTCACTTCAAGAATCGACTAAAATCACTACTAAAACAGACGAAGTCGTCAGTGAACGTTCGGACTTTAAAGTTCTTTTGGAAGCGGACTTGCCCAAAGGCTTTCCCAAACCAGGCCCGCTTAATGAAGTTGTATTGAAAGACTACCCAAGTTACAGAGCGGCAAGAGTTGGAGGTGCAGGAATGCAAAACTTCGCTTTTATGAAACTTTTTGGACACATTAAGCAAAATGGTATTTCAATGACAGCACCAGTTGAAATGACAATAGATGAAAAATCGACGAAAAGAAAAGATATGGCTTTCCTATACGGAAATAAATCTATTGGAAACCCAGGTGTAACTAGTAACGGAGTTGATGTACTCGACTTACCATCTAAAAAATATATAAGCATTGGTTTGAAGGGTCGAGAGTCTACATCACTCATAAAATCTTCTTTAATGAAACTTGAAGATTGGTTGTCGAAAAATGAGATGTATGAAGAGGCAGGAAGTGCTCGTCTTCTTGGTTACAATAGTCCTATGGTTCCTCAAGATAAGAGGTTTTGGGAGGTTCAGATACCGGTGAAAGTTAAAGATGGTAAATGATCTTTATCTAATTCACTGTTCACCTTTAGTCATTACCTTAAAATTTTAAGTCATGGAGCTGGTTTTGAATTCAGAGAAAGAGCTTAAAAGCCAAACAATTCTTGTTACTGGTGCCACAGGTTATATTGGTGGTCGTTTAGTACCTAGACTTCTTAGTAAGGGCTACAAAGTCAGGTGTCTTGTAAGAGACAAAGATCGTCTTAAGGGACGTTCATGGTTTAAGGATATCGAGGTTTTTACAGGAAATGTACTGGATGAAAAGAGTCTAAAAGGTGCATTGAACGGGATAGACTCTGCGTATTATCTGATTCACAGCTTGGCTTCAGAAGGGGACTTTGCCGAAAAAGACATTGAGGCCGCGAAAAACTTTGGTAGAGCAGCAGAACTTAACAATCTCAAAAGCATTATTTATCTTGGGGGTTTGGCTCAGCAAGATACAAACTTGTCAAAACATCTTCGGTCACGACAAGACACCGGAGATGCATTAAGAGAGTTCGCAACACCCGTTACCGAGTTTCGTTGTGCAGTAGTTGTTGGTTCTGGTAGTATCTCTTTTGAATTGATTCGCTACCTCTCAGAACGTTTGCCTATGATGGTCTGTCCAAAATGGGTTTATACCAAAACACAACCTATCGGTATAAAAGATGCACTTCATTATCTAATCTCTGCTTTAGAAAAACCAGAATCTAAAGGACGTATTTTTGAAATAGGCAGTTCGGCAATAATGAGTTATGGCGACATGATGAAGATCTACGCCAAGATTCGTGGCCTTAAAAGACTAATGATACCGGTTCCTGTACTGACTCCAAAGCTTTCTTCTCATTGGCTGAATTTTGTGACTCCAATACAAGCAAGTATAGCTAAGCCACTTGTTCTCAGCATGAAGAACGAAAATATAATTAGGGATTTTAGTGCTCGGGAAGTTTTTCCGGAGATAACACCCGATACCTATGAAGTGGCTGTCAGAAAGGCACTAGACCGCATTCGAGATAACGAAATAGAGACAGTTTGGAGTGACGCTCTTAGTTCAAGTGTAAGAGACGAAACTCCAGTAACGATGGTATCCAAAGAAGGCCTTATCTTTGAGCACAGGCAAAAAATAATTGATGCTTCTGCTGAAAGTATATATAAAGTTTTCTCAGGTATTGGCGGAACAAGAGGATGGTACTACTGGACTTGGAGCTGGCAAGTAAGAGGTTTACTAGATAAGCTTATAGGAGGTGTAGGTTTAAGGCGCCACAGAAAGCACCCTAATAAAATCAATGTTGGTGAAGCCCTCGACTTCTGGAGGGTAGAAGAAGTAGAGGAAAATAAATTAATTCGTCTAAGAGCTGAAATGAAAGTGCCTGGCAAGGCATGGCTTCAATTTAAGATTGAACCTATGAAGAATGGTAAGCATATGCTTTTACAAACAGCTTTTTTTGAGCCTAAAGGTGTATTCGGTTTAGTCTACTGGTACATGCTTTATCCAGCGCACAAAATCATTTTTAGTGGATTAATTAACAGAATAGCCGACTACTCAGAGGGCAAGAGACCTTGGTCACTACAGGGCTTAAAAGAGTTTTAATAACTGCTCTTTTACACTTTTGTAAGCGTACTTATTACTTCTTTAGACATTTTAAGTCCTCTAGCTAAGTCCCTAGCAATGTTAAACATAAGCATGCCAAAGATCTCAGGAGACGATTGTGAAAGTTTACAAAGTTCAGCAGTTGAGATACGGAGAGTTTCTAAATCAGCTAGAGCTGTAATCGTAAATAAGTCATTTTGGATACCGATAGGACCAGCTAGACCAAAAATAGCACCAGCGTCATCTATAATCAGCAGTTCTTTGTTATTCAGGGAAATCTCTATTTCGCCGCTGAGTAAAATGTAGCAGTAGTCAGGAGGTGTATCTTCATGAATCAGAACATCGCCCTTACTGAATTTCTTTTCAGAGAATATATCGATAATTATCTCAATATCCTTTTCAGGTAGACCACCTAAAAGAGATATCTGAGGCAGGATGTTAGTAATTTTTTCTTTTAAAGTCATTTGGCACCCTCATGTCGATTTTTAACTAATTTACTAAATTATTTACCCAAGTCAATATTTAGGTTAAATGTTGATAAAGTAAACTGCAGTCTGGAAGGTTTGAGAATTGCCAGATACTGAGTTTTAGTGTCTGGCTTTTGGACTCTAGAGTAACTTGTTATTTCTTTTTGCTGAATTTTTTGAGAACCCAATCATGTTCAGGAGCATCATACTTTTCTCTTTGTTCAACGAGACGTTTTTTTAGGTCTTTCAAAACTGTCTGATACTCAGGATTGTTGTACTGCGACTTCATTTCACTAGGGTCTTTTGTTAAGTCAAAAAGTTCCCATTCGTCACTATTGTAGTAATGGATGAGTTTGTATTTGTCAGTGCGAACACCTTCGTGAAAAGGGACATTGTGAGGTCCGGGCGATTCATAGTAAGCATAATATGCGGTGTCGCGCCATTCTTGATTTTTACCGGTTAGAATTGGTAGCATAGATTGACCATCCATTTCTTTAGGAATGTCTATGCCAGCGGCATCAAGAAGTGTTGGAGCAAAGTCGGTATTTTGGGTAATCTTAGAGATCGTTTGGTTTCCTTTAATCTTAGCAGGCCATTGCATAACAAGGGGCATACGAAGAGAGATGTCATACATCCAGCGCTTATCATACCAACCGTGCTCACCGAGGAAGAAACCTTGGTCAGAAGAATAAACAATTATGGTGTTTTCGGCGAGACCATTTTCTTTTAGAAACTTCTTCAGCCTGCCGATGTTATCATCGACTGATTTAACACATCTTAAGTAGTCTTTTATGTAACGTTGATAACGCCAACGGATGTCATCTTCAGTACTAAGTTTCTTGGATAAGTATGCTTGATTCTCTTCCACGTAGGCTTTTTTGAAAGCTGCTTTTTGTACAGCAGTCATGCGTTTCCATTCTTTATTACTTTCAACTGGAAGCTTAAGATGAGAAGGATTCATATGGTGTAGACCCATCTTATGTTTTGGGGCGTTAGAACTTCTACCTTCGAAGTTATCGAAAAGAGTAGAAGGTTCCTTAAAAGTTTTATCTTTGTATAAGTCGTAGTACTTCGGTCCAGGATTCCAGTGACCATGAGGAGCTTTATACTGACACATAACCATGAAAGCTTTATTTTCTTGTTTCGCCTTCTTCATGAAATCTATTGATAAGTCTGTTGTCAGCTCGACGCTGTAACCTTCAAGACGTTTTCGACCTTGTGGAGTTCTGTAGTCTGGATTGTAGTAGTTACCTTGACCGGGATAAACCATCCATTCGTCAAAGCCTGTTGGACTTGATTTCAAGTGCCATTTGCCAAATATACCTGTCGTATAGCCGCTCGCTTGAAACAGTTTTGGGAAAGTCATCTGTGAGCCATCAAAAGTATTGCCATTGGTGAATTGGCCATTTTTATGGCTGTGCTTGCCAGTTAAGACAACAGCGCGACTTGGAGCACAGATAGCATTTACACAAAAGTTTTTGGTAAAGATAGCACCTTCATTCGCGATGGAGTCTATGTGAGGTGTTTCCATGAGCTTTTTGTCACCAGCGTATTTACTAATGGCTTGAGTCGTATGGTCGTCACTGAAGATAAATAAAATATTTGGACGTTCCGCAGCCATTGCCAGTGAAGGTAGGAGGAAGATGAATATGAGAAATAACTTGTTGAAGTTGAGCACTTATAAATCCTTATTTTTCTTTAAAGCATATAACAGACAATTGGTGGATCTTACGCTTAGTAATGGTGAGTCCTCTTCTGACAAATATCGTAAAAGGTAAGGCAGATAAGTTTGGATTGTCTTTAGATAGCTTCATATAAGCTTTTAATTATAGCGCAATATGAGTAGAATAAGAGAAGATGATCAAGGGAGATTATGAGAAAATTCTTTTTATTAATACTTGCGACAACATTCATTTCTTATGGGCAAGACTCACAAAAGATCAATGACTTTTTGTTGCTCAGAGAAATGGACAGGACGAATAAGGTTTTAGTCGATTACTCTCTTGAGATCGCAAGACTTAAAGAAAGTTTAAAAGGGACAGACCTTTTAAAATCATTTGAGGGTCTTAAAGCGTATAAAGATAATGATTTTGCTAAAGGGCGGGAGTTGTTCTCGTCTATAAATGAAGAAAGCCCTTATTTTAGTCTTGTTACTAAACTCTGGAAAACTGCTTTGGGTAATTCAGATTACAAAGATAGAAAAGGCTTAAATATTTTAGCTCGGAATATCTATGAAACTCATTTAAGAAACGAAATTAAAGACTTGGAATGTGGCTGTGTTTTGGGGGTTGAACATTTTTACAGTGAATTGATCAAAAAAGAACCAGCGAAATTAAAGGCCTTTAATGATTGGCAACAAAAACTCTGTGATGAGTTTGATGCAAAGAAACCGGGTAATTGGTATCAAGAGTATGGATGTAGAGGTGGAATTTATCATTTAGAAAAAGTTAATAATGTTATAGAGGCTGTGTTACTAGGTTATGAGAAGCCTGGTGAAGATTTTAGAGAGAATTGGGTATTACTAAATAATCGCAGATCAGATTTTGAGATAAAAGAAAATTTTAGTTATATGGGGTATTATCGCTCAAGAGTGCAGGCCTTTGAAGAGTTACGATTAGCTATTTTGATCGGAAATACAGAGGTTCCAGAATACTTCTTCAGAGATCGCTGGAGGTTTATAGACCGATTGAATTACGAGCCATTTAAAGCTAAAGCCTTATATCTAAGAGGACTATATTTTTTTCTTAGAGCCGAGAACCTTCAGATGAGAGGGGATGAAGCCGCAAGAGACCTGCTCATAGGTAAAACAGGAGCAGCAGTTCAATTATATCTTTCAACTCGTTATCAACCAGACGATGAAACGTATACAAAAGCAAAAAAGCTTTTTGATCTAATTGGCGTTAAGTCAGAAGAATGGTATGGGAGAAAGCTTAAAGCTTTTCCTGAAAAGCCTGCTCCAAAGAAATCCAAATAAATTTTGCCATTTATTTTTTATCGATCTTCATTTTAAATATCCTTCTTGGTCCTCGTTCATTTACAAAGTTCATTATCTGGTATTGCTGACAAGTATCTAGATACAGTAGTTTCTATGGTATACATCAACCTGTTCTTAGTTGTCTTAATTTTCAGGGATAAGTAATGGACCTATTGCATAGATAGAATGTGAGGGTATGTACTCCCAACGAATAAGTAATCTTAAGGAAATCCGTATGTCTGTAAGCAGAGAGCCATTAGTAGTTGTTAAAGCGAATTATAAAAATAAAGAAAGTAAGAAAGCTTTGTTTGCTGAAGTCCGTGACATCGTTAGAGAAATAGAGGAAGCTGACAGCTCTTATGGGCCGTTAACTGATGAAAAGATTGCCAATGTGATTTTCTCAGGGTTCAACTCTAAGTTTGATGAGTTTACTCTGTTGTTTACTCCAAACTTTGAGACTAAAAAAGCTTAATTTTTTTATTTCTGTAATCGCAAACTATTCAAAATAGTTTGTGTTACAGTTTACTATTCTCCATGAAGTTAGAATGGAAATAGATTCTAAAGATGTAGTATTTGTTAAAAACTACTAATTTAAATTTAAAATATATTTTTAAATTTGATTTGGTTGTAGTGGCCTTTTACCTTTCAGAAAAATATAAAGGATCGCTCAACGTGAAATACATAATTCTTATTAGTTTTATTCTATGTAGTTGCCAATCGACACCACCAGAGAAAATAAAAGTTCTCATGCTAAATGGTTTGAGTACTCATAATTGGCAGGCTACCACCAAAGATACCAAAGATGCTCTCTTACAAACGGGCAGATTTACCGTAGATATATCCACTTCTCCAAAGAAGAAGGCTTCTCAACAAGAGTGGTCGAAGTGGTTGCCAGATTTTTCAAAGTACGATGTCGTCGTCAGTCATATAAATGATCAAGGTAAAGCCAAATGGTCAGAAAAGTTAAGAGCAGAGCTTTCGGAATATGTTAAAAATGGCGGTGGTTTTGTGGTCGTGCATTCGGCGAATAATTCAAGTTATGATTGGCCTGACTATAATCGCATGATTGCCGTTGGTGGCTGGGGTGGAAGAAAGGCTGGAGTCTCAGGTTTTCTTTTGCGCAACACTGGAGAGAAGTGGCAAGGTTGTTGTGAGAATGAAGGCTTAAGTGGTGGTCATGGCCCTGAAAGGGAATTCCTGGTTACTGTAGATGAACCAACTCACCCTGTAATGAAAGGTTTACCTAGAGAGTGGTTGCACTCGAAAGATGAACTTTATCATTCCCTGAGAGGTCCAGCCGAAGAAGTTGAAGTATTGGCGAGTTCTTATTGTTCTGAAACCAAGGTTCACGAGCCTATGGCGATGATGATAAAGTTTGGCAAGGGAACTGTTTTTCACACTCCTATGGGACACTACAACGAAGTCTCGACAAAGTGCCTTGGCTTTCAAACAGTTTTTGTTAGAGGGACAGAATATGCCGCAACTGGAAATGTGACCATCGGACTTCCTAAAGACTTTCCAACTAAGCATAAGTCTGCTCATAAAACACCTAATCTAGTCGAGTGGTCGAAGTAGACTCAATAGTGTTTAACTTTCTTAGAGGTTTGTTAAATGCGCATGCTAAATACTGTTTTTGCCTAAAAACTACAATAACTGCTACAATTGATACAAGTTTAAAAATAGTTATGATAGTTTAGTTGATCAACAGGTTAACTAAGTGAGACTTTTTGTGAATAGACGTTTATTTTGTAGTGGTTTAGCGACTTTGCCTTTTGCTTCTTGTATGACAAGTGAGCCTAAGGATTTTAAGATAGGTGTATGTGACTGGAATATTCGTTCTATGGGTGTGCCCGAAGCTTTTAGTAAGACTAAAGAAATAGGACTGGACGGTATTCAACTTTCCTATGTCCCTCGACACCAAGACTATGACCTACGTCAAAAGTCTGTTCAGCAGATGTACCTTCAGCAAGCCAAAAAGAATAATATAGAAATAGCTTCTATGGCGATGGGAATCTTCAATAAAAGACCTTTTTCAACGGATGAAGACTCAGCAATCTGGGCGGATGAATGTTTGGACATAATGCTGGGAATGAATCAGAAACTAGTACTTTTTGCTTTCTTTGGAAAAGGCGACATAAAAGGTAAGCCTGAACTGCAAAAGAAAGTTATTTCCAGACTAAAAGCTCTTATGCCAAAAGCTGAAAAGCACGGTTTGACGATTGGTTTGGAAACTTGGCTGAATCAAGAAGAGCATATGCGTATTTTGGATGCAGTTGGTTCTGAGTCTGTTAAAGTTTACTACGATACGGCAAATATGGAAAAGATGGGCTACGACATCTATAAAGAGATCCGTTGGCTCGGTAAAAAAGATGCTATATGTCAGATTCATATGAAAGAAAATGGCTTCCTGCTTGGTCAAGGAAAAGTTGACTTCCCACGTGTAAAAGAAGCCTTAGCAGATATTAACTATCAAGATTGGTTAGTTATGGAGTCGGCGATAAAAGGCGATATGATTGTCTCTTATAAACACAATGCGCAATATTTGAGAACCTTGTTTAATAAATAGTTTTTGTTGCCTGCAACTAATTTGGTGAAAGGATCTTATTTTCTGTACGTATAAGGTGTATGATTTATATTAACCAATGATACGGAAATGGAGTTTTGAATTGAATAAGATCTTTGCACTTTGCTTGCTATTGGCTTTTGGATTAAGCTTGAAGGCTCAAGAGAAACCCAATGTTATTTATATATTGGCAGATGATTTAGGTTGGGGTGATTTGTCGATCTATGGCCAAAAGAAAATGTCGACACCACAAATAGACAAAATTGGCTTAGAAGGGTTAAAATTCACTGATCATTACTCTGGAAATACTGTATGTAGTCCATCGCGGGCTGTGCTTTTGACAGGTAAGCACTCGGGAAGGATTTACCTGCGCGGCAATGTAAGAGATAAGTCTATTGCGTCGATGAAGACCGAGTTAAAAACTCTACCTGAAATAATGCAGGATGCTGGTTATGCAACAGGGGCTTTTGGTAAATGGGGTTTGGGAATCACTTCAAATAAAGGTGTAGAGAATCCTTTAAATCACGGTTTTGACGAGTTCGTTGGTTGGAAGAGTCAGATGATTGCACACACTTACTATCCAACTTCATATGTTGAAAATGGTAAAGAAATACCGTTAAAGCCAAATACTTTTGTGCACGATATAATTATGAATAAGGCCTTTGACTTTATTAAGAAAAACGCCAAAGCAGATAAACCGTTTTTCTGTTATATTCCGACAGCAGTCCCACACGCGGCAATGCACGCACCACCAGAGCTTCATAAGAAATGGCAGAAAGTTTTCCCGCAGTTTAATAAAAAAATTGGTAAGTATGGAGCTGGTCCTGGAGAAAAGTGTCCACCAGTTAAAAATCCTATTGCAGGCTTTGCCGCGATGATGGAAAACCTGGATAACCAAATTGGTTTTATGATGAATATGTTGAAGGAATTTGGTATAGATGACAATACAATAGTCATATTCACCAGTGACAATGGGGCGCATAAAGAGGGTGGCCATGATCCAGTTTTTTGGAACTCAACAGGTGGTTTAAAAGGTCATAAGAGAGTTATGCATGAAGGTGGTATACGTGTGCCGATGTTGGTGAGATGGCCTAAACACATCAAAGCAGGTCGAGTAAGTAAGCATCAAAGTTCATTTCAGGATGTACTGCCGACTATTTGTGAACTAATCGATCAGCCTATTCCTGCTAATGTAGACGGCATTTCATTTTTGCCAGAACTGAAAGGCGAGTCTCAAGCGAAGCATAAGTACTTGTACTGGGAGTTTCGCAAAGGGAATGAGCAGAAGCTTTTCTCTCAAGCTGTGAGGATGGGGAAGTGGAAGGCATATCGTGAAGCTGGCAAGAAAATTCAACTTTATAACTTGGATAAAGATAGAGGCGAAAAGACTGATATAGCGTCAAAATTTCCGGAAGTTGTTGGCGAAATAGAAAAGGCTATCAAGGACGCTCACCGTCCATTACCTAATTTTAAGAAATAGATTCTTTTAAGTATTTTAAAGGCGCTCTTTAAGGAGCGCCTTTTTTGTTTAAATCAGGTCTTTGATGATCTTTTTAAACTTTGGTATTTCAGTTAAAGGATCTTCTTTTTCCTCATATTCTAAAACTATATATCCAGCATACTCGGCTTCTTTAAGAATGTTGACGATTTTTGCTAAGTCCGTATCTACATGCACGCCATTTACTGGGATTTTGACTTTAACTTGAGCATTGACTGTATATGGCGCCAGCTTTGCAAGATCCGCATATGGATCGGCAGTTTTTTTGAGATTTGCGGAGTCCCAAGTGACGCCAAAGTAAGGAGAGTCTATTGTTTTGATAAATGAGATAAGTTTGTCTATATCAGTCATGGAATCATGATTCTCCATACCGAGAATCACGCCACGCTTTTCTGCATGCTCTAAAGCTTCAGCCAAGTTGATTCGTATGTTTTTCATGATGGTCTCTTGAGAGGCACCTTTAGGACCACGGTTGCCAGCAAAAACGCGAATGACAGGAGCACCTAAATCGGCATAGTGGTCGATCCAAGTTTTGACATACTCACTTTGCTTTTTAGCTTCAGCGGAACTAGGATGCATGCTAAAGTTATTGCCAATAGCACCACCTGTTATATCTAGACCAAGTATGTGAGCTCTTCTTTTGACTTTAAATAAGTATGATCGTTCTACGGGTTCTTGAAAGAAATAAGCGGTAAGTTCAACGCCGTCGAATTGTTCTCGTGCGGAGTAATCAAGAAACTGGAGCATGTCCATTTGCCCTTTACCGTCCTTGCCTTTAAACCAACGCATTTGACTACGAAGAGAGTAGGCTGCTAAGCTAACGCCTTTTATCATCGGATTAATTCTTTTCGGTGGTTCGATTGCCGAGAGTTTTGAACCTAAAGCAAGAGCGGAAGAACTAGCAATGAAGTTTCGACGAGTAATAGATGACATATTTATCCTTTAGATAGTTACACACAAGAAGAATGGAAACGTAGTTCTTTATTATCTTTTTTGAAAGATTGCAGGCAAAAAAAAGTTATTTAGTCTCGTAGATAATTTTTTCAATTGCGGATTTTAGTGCAAGCGTGGCGTTTTTATGAGTAATAGATTTATCGATGATAATGTCTTTCTTAGTAGTCTTGATTTTTAGGTAGTTTTTATTAGGTAAATTCATAGAAGGAATGACTATATCTTGAATCTCGTCTATGGAATAGTGTCTTTCTTTACCAGATCCCATAAAGCCTTTTTTGAAGCTGATACCGTCTTTGTTTATAGTTAGCTTTTTAGTTTGGAAGATCATTACAAAAAGAGCAACTCCTATAAGTATGTCGAAAAAGCCCCAAGCAAAAAGAAATAACCATGCTTTTTCAAAAAACAAAAAGACTGTGATTCCCATCCAAAGAGTAAGAAAAACACTAACAGTAAAGATAGCGGCTTTCTTTCTAAACATAGGAAAGTAGATGTGAAGTGTTCCATTTGCTTCATGGACTTTAATTTTCTCTTGAGCGATAGACTCATACTTAAGGGCAGTGTCTTTTTCTTCAAAGATCTTACTTGTGGTAATGGATGAGTCACTCTCATCTGTTTTTAAAATGGGGACTTGAAACGAGCTGCTAAAATCAGGCCCTGGTATATCAGCCTTCACATCAATTGTCCATGTCACTCCATCTGTGCCTGAGTCGGGCATAGAAAACGGTAGAGTAAAAGAGAAGTTAGTTTTGACCTTTGCATTTGGCGTCATGTCGTAATCTTTGGAGTTTAAAGAGTCAACGTAAAGTTTAGTCTTTGTCTGACTATCACCACTTTTAACCCAACGACTACACGTAATCGTTATATCAAAGCCTTTTTCAGGAGCACAGTTTGTTAAAATATAGGCCTCCACCTTACCGCCAACTATGCCAAAACCTTTCTCTATAACAAGTGTAGACTTACCAAATGAAAGGTGGCGTATAGCAAGGTAGATCGAGACTAGAATCAATATAAGCGCTAAAGCTGGGAAGATAACACCAGTGTAAGCTGCAGTTCTGCCATTTTGAATTTGTTTTAATATCTCTGGAAAGATTAAATAGGAAATAGACGAGAGAATTGTAGCCAATGAGCCCAAGCTTATTAGCAATACCAGAGAGGAATGAGATAGCCTAAACCCTTCATCACTTATTCTTGTAGTTTTTTTCTTAATAAATATTTGTCTTAGACTGTAAATTCCTAATCCAAAGCCAGCGCCACCAAAAGCTAAAACAAAAATGAAATAAAATCCAATCATCTCTAATCGTAAGGTATTATCCAAAATAGCTTGAGTTGGATCTTCGGGGTTTACGAAACAAGTTGTTGTATTGCTGCCTTTTAGTCGACTATGTAGATTCCTCTGAAATGAGCCAATGTTGTCACCACCTTGAGAGAAGGTTATCTGAGTACTTTTATAGTGATTGTCATCAAAGAAATAACTGTACTTACCAGTAACCTTGTATGTTGAACCGCCTTCGCTACTTCTGTTTCTGTTCAATTTTATGCGCTCAATAGTTGCGTCAGTAGGGATCCAGTTTTTTGCATCTTGCCACTCTTGCAGAGTTGCTACAGTTAGGTAAGCCATAAAGATGCCAATCGAGGCAAATGGAAGCGAAAATAAAAATAGAAAGAGGTAGTTGTTTGACTTCTTTTTCTTCATATAAGAACCCTTTTTAGAAATATATTCTTTATAAAACCTACATCTTGATGAACAAAATATCTTAGTCTTGTTAAGTATTAGTTTTCGTAAATGATTTTTTCAATCGCGATCTTTAAGGCAGAAGCTGAGCTTATGTGCTTGATTGACTCATCAATTACTATTGACTTATCTTTCAGCTTTATTTTTAAGTAGTTTCGATAGGGTCTGTCACTAAATGGGATAAGAATATCTTGGATGTCCTCAATAGGAAAGTAGTGTTCTCTTCCTCCACCCCAAAGTCCTTTTTTGAAGATAATACCATCTCTGGTGACTGTTAGCTTCTTAGTTAGGAAAAGATTCCTTATGAAGGTAGAAGTAATAAGTATATCTGTGACTCCCCATAGAAAAGCGAAGAACCAAGAGCCTTTAAGAATTAGGAGAATGGTTATGCTGTACCAGCCTATGAGGAAGAGACTCATGGCTATAGCAGATTTGATGTTTTTGAGCATCGGAAAGTATATATGAAGTGTGTTTTCACTTTCGTGAATTTTTATCTTTTCTTGTGCGATAGCTTCGCTTCTAAGAAGAGTGCTTTTTTGGCTTAGTACTTTTTCAGGAGTTAATTTCTTATCACTTTCAGAAGTCTTTTTAACGGGTATATAAAATGAACAATGATAATCAGGGCCAATCACATCTGCTTTGACGTCCACTTTCCATGTTATGTATCTGTCTTCAGAACTTGGTGAAGTATATGGAATGAGAAATGAAAAAGTAGTTTTAACTTTTCCATCAGAGGTTAACTCGTAGTTATTGACATTTATAGAGTCAAGTAAGGATTCAGATTTCGAATAATACATACCCTGCATTGTTCGATGTCCATGATAAAGGCAAATGTCAAAACCTTTCTTGGGTGCACACTTTGTGATGATATATGCCTCCAACTTGCCACCTAAGGTACCGAAACCCTTTTCAATAACAATTGTAGATTTGCCAAAGGATAGGTAGCGAATGAATATATATAGAGTGACGATAAGCAAAATAAGAGCTAATCCGGGGATGATTAGTCCTAAGTAAGCTGTTGACCGGCCAATCAAGATTTGCTTGGAAACTTCATCATATATGAGATATGAAAGTATTAGTGGAATCGTGGTAAGGATCGTTGAGTAGAGTAGGGCTTTAAAGTAGCTACTAGATGTTTGGAATGTTTCAGAGCCAATCTTAGAGATCTTTTCTTCTCTAAAAAACTGAGTGCTGAAAAATAATCCTAGGCCGATGCCAACTCCACCAAAACAAATGCTAAAAACAGAGTAAAAAGTAATTATCTCAAAACGCAGAGTGTTATCGAGTATAGCTTCTGTTGGCTCCTCAGGATTTACCAGACAAGTAACAGTTTTCTTACCGTTAAGTTTTTGGTTAAGTTCATTATGGTACGATTTGAAGCTGTCCCCGAAACTGCCATGGCTTATCTGTGTACTTTTGAATTCATCTCCATTAAATGTATAGCTATACCTTCCAGTAACTTTATAGTGTGTGCTGGACTTGCCTGAATCACTTTCATCAACTAAGTAAGACTCTAAATTTAAGTGTTCAATAGTTGCCTTTGTAGGTACCCAGTTTTTCGCCTCTTGCCAGTTGGTGATAGTGCTGACCAGTAAGTAAGATGTCGCTATACCTATACAGGTGAAAGGCAAACAGAAGAAAACTAGGAAAATAACAGTGCCGTTTTTTGTGTACATATTGCCTTTAAGTCTTCAAAATCGTTGAATCAATCTACCGCATGTAGAAAAAAAATCTCAGCAATTTTGCTTTTCTGAAGAAGAGAGGCAGTTTATGCTCAAATCTATGAGGAATGTTGTATTGTTTACGCTTGATGAAGCTGGTGAGTATAGAGAAGAAATAAAAAAGAGTCGCTTTATTTGCTATGCACAACCTGTGTTTAGTGAAGAAGAGGCAAATGCCTTCTTTATGGAAAAGTCAGACTTGTCAGCAAGACATAACTGCTGGGCTTGGAAGATAGGTAAGGACTATCGGTTTAATGACGATGGTGAACCTTCCGGGACTGCGGGAAAACCAATACTAAATGCCATAGAGTATGCCGATTTGACGAATGTTGCTGTACTTGTTGTCCGTTGGTTCGGGGGGATAAAGCTCGGTACAGGTGGCTTGTGCCGTGCTTATGGTGGTAGTGCGTCTTCTTGTTTGAACGCCATAGAAAAGTCAGAAATAAAGCAACTCAAACAGTTTTCAATTCAGGTCCCTTTTGAGTATACCAACACAATTTATCAGTTGATTGAAAAAGAGAACCTGATTAAGGATAAAGAAGAGTTCGTTCAGCTCGGTTTAAAGCTGGATCTTACGGTTGAAGAGCAATTCTTAGACGCCATTCTCGAGAAGATCACAGAGCTTAGTCGCGGTCAGATAGTGATCAAGCATTAACTACCAAGGTATTACCTTACCGTCCCAGTTTGAAAAGGTGCCATTATCTTCTGATGTGGAGTTTGAGATAACATCAAATATTCTGTCTGCGGATAATTCAGGCTCATAAAGATTATCCTTGTTTATCTTAAATGGTGCAGACATAGAAGAACGAGTGGTTCCAGGGTGAATTGATAGAACTTTATTTAGTTTGTTTTTTCGTTTCCACTCTAGAGAAAGGGTTTTTATGAACATGTTTAGCGCCGCTTTCGATATGCGATAGGAGTACCAACCACCCAGCCTATTATCTCCAATGCTACCCACCATTGCAGATAAGGAGACCCACGTTATAGGTTTTTCTTTAGTGAGGTGCTCATTTAAAATTTTAGCGAGGTTTATATGACTTTTCAGATTTATCTCCAAACTGGAGTCAAGCCAACTAGAGTCAAGGTCACTTAACTGTCTTTCGGGCATGTGTTTTTGGTTGTGTAGTGTACCTATGCAATTTATAATCATATCTGGAGTATTTGACTTGAAAATCAGTTCAGAAAGCTCAGAGGTAGCGCTGTAGTCAGTGAGGTCTATTTCGTAATCCGCAGCTTTGCGGCCTATTGTTTTTACCATCCAACCAGCTTGGCTATATTTGCTTTTTAGAGCTTGGCCCAAGGCACTGGTGCTCCCTGCAATAATCAGAAAAGGTTGGCTCATACAAGTTCTCCAAATGTTTTCTTTAGAATTTCGGTTCGGTAGTCGAAGATCTCATTGAGTTTCTTACGGATTATCAAAGAGTTTAGGACAGGTGCTAAAAGGTTAAAAGGAGGGAGGTAGTGTATCTCGTCTATGCAGCGCATACCTCCAGTTATCTCAGTAAAGAAATGCTTGTGGTGCCAGAATTTATATGGCCCAAACCTTTGTTCATCAACAAAAAAATCAAAATCCTTAACATGAGTTATTTCAGTGACCCAATCGGACTTTATGCCTAATAGTGGGCTGACCTTGTACGCAATTATTTGACCTTGGAACATTTTACAATCACCACCTTCGACTATGTCAAAACCCATATAGTCAGGAGTTATCTTCTTTAGATTTTGCGGGCTAGAAAAAAAGTCCCAGCAGGTTTGTTTGTCAATTTTTAAGTCTATTGAACGCGTAAGTTTGTATGGAATCATTTGTTCCTCTTTCTGCTAGCTATAAGTTCTCTTATGGAATCGGCTTCTTCCTTGAATCCATTTTTCTTTCTTACTCCTCCAAGTTTTTTTCTTGCAGTCTTGTAGGTTTCTAAGTGGTCTATAATTGGTCTAGGATAGTCGTCTGAGTAGTTAGCTAACTCTGCAGTTTCCCAAGGGGTATGTATCTGTGAGTCTTTACACTTCTTGAGCTCTGGAACGTGACAGCGAATAAAGAGGCCGTCAGGGTCTTGATCTACTCCCTGCTTGACTGGGTTATAAATCCTTGGGGCGTTTATTCCTGTTGTACCTGCTTGCATTTGAATTTGAGAATAATGAATTCCAGGCTCATAATCAGTAAACTGTCGACCTAAGTGTAGAGCCACCGGTTTCCAGTGTAACCACAGGTTATTAGTGGCAAACGAAACAAGCATGGCTCGCATGCGAAAGTTTATCCAGCCGTGTCTATTCAAGTAGCGCATGCATGCATCTATAAAAGGAAAGCCTGTTTGTCCCTCACACCATCTTTGATAATGTTCGCTGTTGAAGTTGTTTTCTCTCAGACCGTCATATGCAGAATGAATGTTCTTTGCCTCAATATCTGGTATGATTTCAAGTTTCTGTATGAAATGACAGTGCCAAAATAACCTAGACTTGAAGTCTCTGAGTGAACCCAACCAACCTTTTCTCTCTTTAGGTGTTAGAAGCTTGAGTTCCTCCACTCTATTTTCTAAACGATTCACAACTTCTCTCATGCTCAGACAACCCCAAGCTAGATAAGGCGAAAGTCTAGAACAAGCAGTTGTCGCTATATTTGGGCTTGAGATACCTCCGCGATATTTCTTGCCTCGAACTGACAAAAAGTCATCGAGTACTGCTAATGCTTGTTGCCGTCCACCACGCTGTACATTTTTATTTAATGTAGTTTCTAAGCTAAAGTTACTGTCTAGTGCGACTATATTTGATAAATCGGGAACAGGTAACAAAGGCATGGCCATTCTCTCTTTCCAGAGATCAGCCCAACCATCCCGAGTCTTCAGACCCCTGAAAACTCCATTTGATGGTACTTCATGCCACTCTATTCCACAAGATTTAGCCCACTTGAGTACATCCATGTCTCTTTGGTAAGACCATAGATTTCCAGTTTCTTCATGAGACCAAAGTTTAAAACTACCAAACTTACTCTTCAGATGATTAAGAACTTCAATGATATGACCTTGAAGAACTGTTAGTTTTTTGTTTTTGAGAAACAATTGCATAGAGAGGTCACTTACTGATTCTTTAGCGAAGTTTTCATGTCTCTTTGAACTTCCTTCATGTTTCCACATGGCAGATTCGTGAACATATAGCAGTAACACTTTACCACCACTATTACAGGCAGCATGTAGTGCTTTGTGGTCTTGGAGTCGAAGGTCTTTTTTGAACCAAACAATGTTGAGTGAATTTTTCATTTAGCAATATTCTTTAATCCAAAATGAATTACAATAATATATGAACGTTTTGAATGATTTTTAATATAAGTGAGCCAATTTTATGAAGTGTCTGAGACTAATTTTAGGTGATCAACTGCATGAGAGCATATCAAGTTTATCTGACGTCGATTCAAGTAATGATTTGATTGTTATGATGGAAATAAAGACTGAGACAGGTTATGCAGACCACCATAAAAAGAAGTTGATTTTTATCTTATCTGCCATGCGCCATTTTGGTGTGAAACTGAGTGAGAAGTTTAAAGTGAAATATTTTAAATTTGGAGACGAAGATAACAGGCAGTCATTTGTGGAGAATATGCGTTTTATTTTGGATGATGGGAACTTCGATAAACTGGTAGTTACTGAGCCAGGGGAGTACAGGCTTTTAAAAATTTTTGAAGATGAGTTTAGCAAATTTGATGTCGAAGTTGAAATAAGAGAGGATGATCGGTTTTTGACAACTAAAAGTGAATTCCGTAAATTTGCATTGAATCAAAAAGATTTGAAGATGGAGAACTTCTATCGAATGACCCGAAAAAAAACGGGTTATTTGATGGATGAGGCAGGTAAACCGGTTGGAGGAAAGTGGAACTACGACCATGAAAACAGATCTGCTTATAAGTTCGAGGATCCAATTCAGCCACGTTTAAGGTTTGAAGCGGACTCCATAACACAGGATGTTATGAGATTAGTAGAGTGCGAGTTTGACCAAAGTATTGGTGACAGTAAAGACTTCAACGAGCCTGTAACGACTGAACAGGCCATAGAGGTGTATGAATATTTTCTAGAAAATATTCTGCAATTGTTTGGTAAATACCAAGATGCGATGATTGATGAAGAGCCTTTGATGTTTCACAGCCGTATCTCTCATCTGATAAATGTCGGTATACTTCCGGTAAAGTACGTTTGCGATAAAGTCGTCAAAAAAGTAGGCTCAGTACCACTTTCTTCTATAGAGGGATTCTTGAGACAAACGATTGGCTGGCGAGAGTATATACGAGGTGTTTACTGGCTTTGGATGCCAGACTATAAGGAAAGCAATTTTTTTTCGCACTACAGAAAGTTACCAAAGTTTTATTGGGATGCTAAAACCGACATGAATTGTGTTCGATCAGTGGTCCAAGACACCATAAAAAATGCTTATTCGCATCACATACAAAGACTTATGATAACAGGCAACTTAGCTCTCCTTATGGAGGTGAATCCAAAAGAAGTGCATGATTGGTACTTAGGCGTTTATGACGATGCTTATGAGTGGGTTGAGCTACCAAATACTTTTGGGATGGCACTTTATGCAGATGGAGGTGCAATGTCCACGAAACCTTATGTGTCGAGCGGCAACTACATCAATAAAATGTCTAATTTTTGTAAATCATGCTCTTACAGTGTGAAGTTAAAAACAGGAGAAAGCGCTTGTCCGTTCAATTATCTTTATTGGTACTTTTTGGATAAAAATAAGGAAAAGCTTTCAAGTAATAGGAGGTTGTTTATGCCTTACAGAAACTTAGCAAAAAAGACAGATAAAGATTTACAAGAAATCCACAAGTCGTCTGAACGATTTCTAAAAAGGCATTTTTAGAGAGGAATCTGTGCTTGATTTTAAAAATTTCCATAAAAATCGTTCAAAACGTTCACTTTTTGAGAAATAGGTGTTATTGTGAATTAACAAGACAAAAGGAAAACTGAAAATGAGTAAGATTAAAATTGGTGTATCAGCATGCTTAACCGGAGATGAAGTTCGTTATAACGGTCAAGGAAGTGAAGATAAGTTTTTGAATAGAGAGTTGTCCTCTCATTTTGATTTCGTCAAAGTCTGTCCAGAAGTAGGTATAGGCCTCAGTATTCCACGTGAAACCATCCGTTTAGTAAGAAAAAATGATGAAGTCCGTCTAGTCAACCATGGCGGCGACAAAGATTTTACAGATAAGATGCAAGAGTTCTCAGTCAAATCTGCTGAGCGCATGAAAAAAGAACGCATTAGTGGTTTTGTTTTTAAGAAGAATTCACCATCGTGTGGCGCCTTCAGAGTTAAGGTTTACAACGAGAAGGGCGTGACTCAGCACAATGGTAGCATGGGCATGTATGCGAAGCACATACAAGAAAAGTTTCCTTGGTTGCCTGTTGAGGAAGATGGTCGATTAAACGACCCCGGTTTAAGGCATAACTTCATATCGCGTGTTCACGCTATAAAAAGATGGCAAGAGATGGTTGAAGATAATCTATGCATACAGTCATTGATCAACTTTCATAAGACTCACAAATACATGCTCATGTCTTACAGTCAGGTTGGCTTAAAAGAGCTTGGACGACTTGTCGCAAATGGCGATGGTAAAGCAATAGAAGATATAGCGCATGAGTACCTAATGAAGTTCACTGCACTGACGTCTAAGCCTGCGCCACGTTCTAAACATGTAAATGTTTTATTCCATCTCATGGGTTACTTTAGCCAGAAGTTAGATGATTTTGACCGCAAAGAAATAGTCGAAACTATAACTAGGTACAAAGATGGTCTTGTTCCACTAGTACTTCCGGTAAGAGCGGTATCTCATTACATTAAGAAATTCAAGGTTGAGTATTTGCTAGAGCAGAGCTATCTGGATTACCCTGAAGATCTATGTGTCCTTAATAGACTGTAGTTCAGTTAAAAAATAGTCTTGTTTGGAGCCTCTTTTCTTAAGAAAAGGGGCTTTTTTTTGGTTCTTCACGGAATTGTGTGGTTTCTAATCTAGGCAAGAAAAAGTCGTTCTTCTGATTTAGTTTGATTTACCACAATTAAACAATCTCAGAAGGAACGACTAATGAACATAATTAACTTGCTCTCTAGCTTCTGG
>JAJPOQ010000086.1 GCA_021232515.1 Lentisphaeraceae bacterium | reverse complement strand
AATGCTCCGCGATAGCTCAGTTGGTAGAGCAGGTGGCTGTTAACCACCTTGTCATAGGTTCGAGTCCTATTCGCGGAGCCACTTTTTTTAGAGCGAATCATATGAAACAACTCGAAATTTTCTACGACATCATTTCCCCTTATGCCTATCTTGGTTTAGAGCTTTTTTTCAAAAGTCCTATTTCAAAAAATTACGAAGTGACTATTACACCTGTTTCTCTTGGCAGTATCTTGAGTTCAACAAGTAACCCTGGACCTGCAAACATCGCTCCTAAGAGAAAAGTTGCTCTACTAGATTTTTGTATGCAGTGCGCCAAACACGACATCCCTGCCATGGGCCCACCTGGACACCCCTTTAACCCTATGCCGGCAACACGCTTCATCTCATGCATAGAATCTAAAGAGATACGCCAAAGAGCTGCTCTATACATAAATAAATGCTGTTGGGCTGACGGAGCTGCTGTCGATACCGAAGAAAAGCTTACAGAACTTCTCAGACAAACTGACTTCTACCAAGAAGAATGGGAAGACATATACACTTTCACAAAGACTAATGGTGGTCGCAAGAAGATGAAACTTGCAACCAACCGCGCCTTAGAACTAGATGTCTTTGGAGTCCCTACTTTCAGATATGACGATGTCAACTTTTGGGGATCTGACAGACTTGAACTACTTGAGGCTTACACCAACGATCCTGATAAATTCAAAAACACGAATTATCAAAAAATGCTGACAACCCCTTCTGGAATGTAAAAAATGGAACAAGAAGACATAACTTACTACTTAGTTGCTCAGTCTGAGCCTGCCGAAGGAGTTCTAAAGAAGATTGTTGAGATATGTGAAGCTGTGGATTTCACAGGTTCCCCTAAGAGCATATTCTACAATGGTCTCGAAGGCTTTGATAAAGATGTACATCTTGAGTTTGAGATAAGCCCTGCTGACGCTCTCAAAGAGTCTGAAAAGTATATTCACTCTAACTTCACCTTTCTTGAGTGGCACAACGACGAACTACTTAGAGAGCTTGCTGATCTTCTTGAGGAAACTCTAGAAAAAACTCAAGCTAAAGTCGATTCGGTTTCTCTACTGACTGGTAATCATGAAATACTTTCTTTAGAGAAAAGTAATATAGTTAAAGCGACATTCTCACTTGCCTTTTATTTTGAGCAATCAACTTCCGAGAACATTGCCGACTTAAACCTAGCTACAGATAAAGATCCTGACTTTCAATCAAAAATAAAACTATTGGAAGAGATCTGTAAATGCCAGTTTAAAGGTTTTTGGGGCGGCTCTTAACCAACCCCTATTAGAATCTAGAGGAAGTTTACTTCTTCCTCTCGAGCTAATAAATCCTCAACCTTTTCAGATTTTTTGAGAAGATGTAGCTCTCCATTCCTATCTGTGAGCAACTCAGTTAATGCAGGAAATGAATTATAGTTAGCTAGGTTCATAGAAGAACAATAAGCACCTGCCCCTTCTATTACTACCAAGTCACCAAGTTGAGCTTTCAAAAGAGTTCTTGGCTGCAGTGTATCATCCTCTGTTAAGGTAAATACATCACCACTCTCACAACAATGACCAGTCACAACATAATCAACAGTTTCAGTTGTTGCTATTTTTGGCAATACCTCCATAGGGTGTCTAGAAGCATAAAGTGCTGAACGTGTTATAGCATCCATACCTGTATTCAATTTCAAGAAGTTATAGCCTGACTCACCAGTATCCGTCACATCGTCAACTTCACAAACCAAAGCTCCTGATGCTGCAGAGATGTATGTCCCCGGCTCTATCTCAAGTTCCAGCTTACGACCAGTTTCTTTGAAAACTCTCAAAAACTCACCTTTAACTACTTCACCTATCTCTTGAAGGTCAGTAGTTTTTTCATCAGACATACGAGCGACTTTAAAGCCACCACCGAGATTAACAGTCTTAACGTCATCAAACTGAATTGCAAAACCCAAAGACATACCGGCAACCTGCTTCCAGACTTCTGGATCTGTTCCAGAACCAATATGTGTATGAAAACGGCTTATCTTTAAATTGTACTTTGAAGCTATTTCCTTCACTTGATCTAACTGCTCGTGCCAGATGCCAAAACTTGACGAAGGTCCACCGACATTAGTCTTTCTATTACTACCTGAGCCCACACCTGGGTTCACACGTATTGACACTTCATAACCAGGGTACAATTGACCAAAAGATTCTAACTGACGTAAAGAACATGCATTAAAACGCACTCCATGAGTCTTAAAGATATCTAGGTGAGCTTTAGGAAACTGCTGAGCAGTTAACTGAATCTTATCTCCCGGGATCCCAACTTTAAGACAGCGATACGCTTCATATTCACTACTTGCATCAAAGTGCAGGCCATTCATCTCTGCAATTTTAAGAAAAGCCGTTAAGGGATTCGATTTTAAAGCATATCGAACTGTTAGACCATATTCATTAGGAAAAGCCATCACATCCTGACAAGCTTTTTCAATCGTCTCTTTACTGTATATATAGAATGGTGTCTCAAATTCATTTGCAGCAGCTTTATAGGCATCTGCACTAAGCATATTTAATTTTTCCAAAACAAACTCCAAGATTAAACTGTAAGAAAACTCTTACTTATATTTAGTGGGAAAATAGCACCTAGTTCCGAAGCGTAAATACAATAATGAACATTGTCAGCAAGTTATTTTGCATTAAACAGCTACAACATAAGCTATAAAAAGCCCCCAAATTAAGGATAAAATAAATTACCCTCCACCTTTTTGTGTCATAAAACTAATAAGAATGGTCTTTTTTTTGACAAAAAGCCTTACACAGATAACTTTATCCGTGCTTAGAATGAACGTTTTAAGCACAAAAACGACTAAGAAAAAACTTTTATAAAAGAGTTTGATTTTAATTGTTCTCACTATAAACTAGGCGCTCGCTTTTAGCCGAAGCGAACTATCTGTATCATACTGAGCCAAAATAGAAAGATACAACAACGTTAATTTAATTTAGATGAGGTTAACTGATGAAAGTCAGGGCTTCTGTAAGAAGAATGTGTGAATACTGCAAAGTGGTAAAGAGACAAGGTGTCGTACGCGTCATTTGTCAAAAGAATCCACGACATAAGCAGAGACAGGGTTAATAGAGGACGAAACTATGCCAAGAATACTAGGTGTTGACATACCTTCTAAGAAGAAAGTAAGCGTCGCTTTAACATACATATTTGGTATTGGTCCTTCAACGGCCCAAGAAATTGTCGAGAAGATCGGCGTTTCACCAGATACTAAAGCTGATGATTTGACTCCGGGTCATGTCGCTCAAATTACCAAACTACTTGATGGTACTTATGAAGTTGAAGGTGACCTAAGAAGACAACTAACATTGTCTATTCGTCGTCTACAATCAATTGGTTGCTACCGTGGTGTAAGACACCGCAGAGGACTCCCTTGTCGTGGTCAGCGTACTAAAACAAACGCTCGTACTCGTAAAGGTAAGAAAAGAACTGTCGGTGCCATTCGTGATAAAGCGGCACGTAAAGGCGCTAAATAATCAGGAAATAATTTATGTCTGAAGATATTTTAGATGATGATCCAAATAGCATTGTTCTAGCACCCGTCAAAAGAAAAAAAGGTGCCAAGAGCAAGATTCAACACAATGTCACTCACGGAGTGGTTCACATTGTAGCAACATTTAATAATACAAAAGTTTCCATTTCTGATGTTCATGGCAATGTCATTGCTTGGAGTTCTGCCGGTAAAGTCGGTTTTAAGGGCTCAAGAAAAAGCACTGCATACGCTGCTCAGGTTGTAGCTACAGAAGCTGCAAAAAGAGCGATGACATACGGAATGAAAGAAGCTGAAGTATGGGTAAAAGGTCCAGGTGCTGGTCGCGAATCTGCTGTTCGTGGTATTACTGCTGCTGGTCTAGAAGTGAGTACTATTAAAGATGTCACTCCAATCCCACACAACGGCTGCCGTCCTCCTAAGAGAAGACGCGTTTAATCGGAATATGGAGTAAAAATTTACTATGGGTAAATATACTGGAAATAAAGCAAAGATCTGTCGTCGATTTGGTGTAAACCTTTTCGGTAACCTTAAGTTTGACAGAATCCTTGAAAAGCGCCCTAACCCTCCTGGTGTTCACGGTGCTTCAGCGGCTAGAAAGAAACTTTCTGAATATGGCCGTCAGCTTAACGAAAAGCAAAAACTAAAAATTACTTACGGACTACGTGAAAAACAGTTCCGTTTGACATTTAAGAAAGCTGCTCAAAAGAAAGGCATAACTGGCGACAACCTACTTCAACTTCTTGAAAGAAGGTTGGACAACGTTGTTTATAGACTCGGTTTTGCCCCTACCAGAACAGCTGCTCGTCAACTAGTCAGCCACGGTCACGTTAAAGTGAATGGCAGAAAAGTTAACATCGCCTCTTACACTGTAAGAGAAGGTGAAGAGATAACAATCAAAGACTCAGACCGTTCTAAAGCTCTGATTCAACGCAACATCGAACTAAGCGCTCGTCGCGACGTTCCACAGTGGTTGATTCTTACTAAAGAAGAGCTTAAAGGAATGATTGCACGCATGCCTCTACGTGAGGAAATGCCGTCTGTAGCTGATGAACTAATGATTGTTGAACTTTACTCTAAGTAATAGTTTACTAAAATTCTGGAGGATCTTTAAATGGGCTCAACCAAGGCACAATTTGCAATGCCATCTAGACTGGTACTTGATGAAAGCACTGCATCTGAAACTTATGGTAAATTTGTAGCTGAACCTTTCGAGAAAGGTTTCGGTCACACCATCGGTAACAGCATCAGACGCATTCTACTATCAAGCTTAGAAGGTGTTTCTGTTACCTGGATTAAAATTGACGGTGTTCTACACGAATTCGCTGACATCCAAGACGTTGTTGAAGATGTTACTGACATCGTACTGAACTTTAAGAAAATTAAGTTCACTACAGATGGCGAACTACCGCGTAAACTTGAACTAGTCAAGGACACCAAAGGTCCTGTAACTGCAGCAGACATCATCACTGACGGTGTAACTACTGTTCTTAACACAGAGCAACATATTTGTACTCTTGATAAGAATACTAAGCTTCGCATCGAATTTGAGATTGATCATGGCCGTGGTTACAGACCAGCTGAGGAAAATAAACCTGAAGATGCTCCAATCGGACTAATTCCAATTGATTCATTATTCAGCCCAGTTTTAAGAGTTAGTTACAACGTTTCTGACACTCGTGTTGGTCAAATGACTGATTACGACAAACTTGAACTAGAAGTTTGGACTGATGGTCGTGTTCACCCACAAGACGCTGTAAAAGAGTCTGCAATAATCCTCAGAGACCATCTCTGTGTATTAGCTGATGTAGACGAAGAGCAAGATAGTCCTGAGTCACTTATCTCGACTCCTGAGGACGAAGCACTTCTTCGTAAGATGCTTATCAATGTACAGTCAATTGAACTTTCTGTACGTGCTCAAAACTGCTTAAAGAATGCTGAAATTAAATTTCTTGGTGAATTGGTTCAGAAAACTGAGTCTGAAATGCTTAAGTACCGTAACTTTGGTAAGAAGTCACTTGACGAGATCAAAGATCGCATGCAAGAAATGGGCCTATGCCTAAGCATGAAACTTAAGGATGAAGTAAGACTTGCTTTCTCTAAAATTCTAGAAAGAGACGAAGGTAAATCAGATGCGTCATAGAAAACATAGATTCAAAATCGGTAAAAGTGGCGCTCATCGTAAAGCGATGCTCGCTAACATGCTGACTAGTCTCTTTACTCACGGTCGTATCAAAACGACTGTTGTTAAAGCTAAAGAGCTACGTCGCTGGGCCGACAAGATGATTACTTGCGGTAAGATCGGTGATCTTCATAACCGCAGAAAAGCTATTGCAGTAGTTCGTGATATCGAAGCTGTTCGTGAACTTTTCGACGAAATTGCTCCGAAATTCAAAGAACGCAACGGTGGCTATACTCGTATAGTCAAACTAAACACTCGTAAGGGTGACGGTGCAGAACTTTGTTTTATCGAACTAGTTGAAGCTGAAATCAAAGCTAAAGCTCCAAAACCAGCGGCTGAAGAGCCAAAAGTTGAAGAGACTGTAGAAGCTGAAGAAGCTGCTCCAGTTGAGGAAGCTAAAGCTGAAGAAGCTGCTCCGGAAGCCGAAGAAGCTCCTGCTGAGGAAGCTAAGGCTGAAGAGACTGAGGAAAAGAAAGAGGACTAAGTCCCCTTATCTATCCAAAGATTTAAAAAGCTGCATCTTTTAAGATGCAGCTTTTTTTATGCCCAGATCACAGCTAAGTTACTTTCCACCTAAACACAACTGCAGATAGCATGATCGAAACTGAACTAGTCATTTTACGAACAACACCTTTTCAAGATAGCAGCCTCATCTTTCAAGCACTATCAGAATCTCATGGCAGAATCTCCGTCCTAGCAAAAGGCGCCAGGAAGATATCCAAGAAGTCTTTCCCTACTATAGGTCTTTTCAGAGTTATCCTCGCCCACTTAACTGAACCTAAGAGCGGTGAGCTCTATACTTTAAAAAGTGCTGACCTTGTCCAAGTAAATGACAACCTTGCTCTCTACCCAGATCTTATCGATTATGCAACCACCATTGCCAACTTCACATTGAGTTGCAACTTCAATGGATTAGAGTGTCAACTCTTTCATCATTGTATCAAAGAGTGTCTCACAAATATATCCAAACGAGACACCCCTTTCTCGTCATGGACAGTAAAGCTAATCATTTGTCATCTGATGGAACAAGGACTCTTTCCAGAAGTAACACTTTCCGACTCTCAAAAACACATTCTTAACCATATCTTAAGCGAAGATTCAAATTTACTTAAATCGTTAAAAATTAACGACAAACAATGGACTGATTTACTTTCTTGGACGCTTAAAATTGCCGAATTCGCTGAATTAGAGGTCCCTCAATCACCGTTTTTCACAACTTGTTAATAAATAGCACTTATAAACGATTTTAACGGCAAGCCAATTTTTACTTTTTTTTGACATTTTACATAAGATTATGAAAATTAAACACTTACGAAAATAATTACAAAATAGTAACGAAAGTCAGAGTTATTATAAGCCTGTTAATAACTTGTGGATAAAATTGTTAAAAAGTCAATTTTGGGGAAGTTCAAACAAGGAATAAGTTATTTTTGGCAAATTTGTAGGAAAAAGTTTTCGAGTGCTAACTCTTCATTAACATTTCCGGTCAAATCAGCTCGCAGAGTGCTTATTTCATCAAGAGCTTTAGCAGTCTCTTCTGTAGACATATCCCAAGTCGTTGATACCCAACCAGAATGCGGCAGAGAGGTCTCATTTACACCCGAAACTAGCATATAATTCTGTGACATCCAAACCTCGATAAGACTTAAGACTTGTTCTCTATAAAGTCTGTAGCGACCTTCTGTCATGACAACTATCTTCTCTTTCAACTTCTTTCGTTGAGCCGGATCATCTTCATCAATCTTTATTGTGTCAGCCAAAGCCTCTATTTCATCTTGAGCTTTTTTCTTAAGAGAGGAAAAGATAACTTTTAGAGTATCACAAGACTCCAGCGCTTTGCCTGCACCATCCTTTCCTTTTACATCTTGAAGTAAAGGAATAACAAGATCTGACAACTGAGAATCATAGTCGACCTTATTCTCGACCATAGAAACTAAACGGCAACGAGACTTTATAGTATTTAATAGAGCGTCGACTCTTGTCGTAACCAAAATAAAGATCGTATCTTCTGGCGGCTCTTCCAAAGTCTTTAAAAATGCATTTTGCGCGGCAACCTGCATGCGCTCAGCCTCAATGATCAAACCGACCTTTTTCATCTTGGCATCACTCTTATAATAAAAGCGATTTTGAAAAGCTCTTAATTCACTAACTAAGATCGTTCGAGACTTCGATGCTGGTTCAAGAGTATAAAGTTCTGAGTAGTTTTCTGAAATAACCAAACGGCAGTTGCGACACTCACCACAAGCGCCTTCACTAGTTCGAGCTCCACATACAACAGCCATAACCCAATCATGAACAAATGTTTTAAGTTCTGGGATAGAGTCTCCACTAAAAATATAACTTTGTCCCATCTTGCCACTATCGAGAGCACTTAATAAACGGCTTGGAAGGTTTCTATACTGCTGATTGAAGTCTAGTAGGGCCACTTAGAATAAAGCTCCTTCTTCTAAAACTTGAAGAACCTGTTCTCGGACATTTTCAATGGATTGAGATGCATCTACTGGTTTCATTTCCGAACTCGTATCAACCAACTTTAAGTACATATCGCGAGTACGTTCAAAAAACTCAACCTTCTCTAACTCAAATCTATCCAGCTCGCCTCGACCTGCTGCTCTAGCAAGGCCAAGCTTTGGGTCAATGTCCATATAGACTGTTAAATCCGGCTTAAATTCGCCAATTGAAGCATCGTGAATATTTTGAATAATGTCAACATCTATGTCACGGCCACCGCCCTGATAAGCAAATGTTGAGTAGTAAAAACGGTCACATACAACCCATTTGCCGTCAGCTAACGCAGGTTTTATGATATTCTCAACTAACTGTATACGGCTTGCATACATAAGAAGGAGTTCTGTTCTTGAGTCTATTTTTTCATCAATTGTATTATCTTTCACAATACTTCGAATAGCTTCTCCCATAAGAGTCCCACCTGGTTCTCTACAAGTAACTACAGAAGATATTCCTTTTTCAGAAAGATAGGATTCTATCGCTTTTAGAGCCGTACTTTTACCAGCCCCTTCTAATCCCTCAATGACGATAAATTTTGGTGTAGACATGCAAACTCCGAATAATTGAAGTGACAAAAATAGCACTTGTCTTAAACAATGAAATGCCAGCGATTTGAATTTGCCACAGTATTTGTTACTCTTTATAGAGACATGTTAACATCAGGATTAAAAATCATGACAAAAAGAATTTACATATTATTCGCTATCTGTTCGGCTTCGCTACTATTCACTGGTTGCCAAACAAAAACTTCAAAAGCTCCTGTTGTGACAAATGACAAATATGACGGCTTAGAACTCTTAATAAATGTCGATAACTTTAAAGGCGAAAAATGTCAACAAAGAGTTAGCCCATATGTATACTCTCAACTTGCTGAAAGAGACCTTAAAAGTTTCATCGCCGACACCGAGTACGTAAGACACCATTCTCTCGAGCTTATGAAAATTGGTAGATGCGACAACATCGTCATGAAGTACGACGAACTTAACAAAGAATACATCTACGTCTGTGGTGGTCACACTTCTGCAGAACGCTGAAATAACATTTTTTTTCCTTGTCTCGCTAAAAAATTCGCCTTTTATAAGTAAGTTAGGGCCCTTAAATATTTAGCACCCGTATAATTGAACAGGTTACAGAATTTTCATGGAAAAAAAATATATACGAAACTTTAGCATAATTGCACATATTGATCACGGCAAATCGACTATTGCTGACAGGCTTATGCAGCATACAAAAACAGTCAGTGACCGTGAACTTCAGGAGCAAATGCTGGATGACATGGACCTGGAGAGAGAGCGTGGTATAACAATTAAAGCTCACCCAGTGACAATGAACTACCGTTCTGATGCGGATGAGCTTTATCAAATAAATTTCATCGACACACCAGGTCACGTTGACTTTGCTTATGAAGTCTCAAGAAGTTTAGCCGCCTGTGAAGGTGCTCTACTCATCATTGACGCCGCTCAAGGTGTTCAAGCACAAACTGTTGCCAACGTCAATCTTGCCATAAAGCAGGGTCTAGAGATAATCCCTGTATTAAATAAGATAGATCTGCCTGCTGCAGACCCAGACATGTGTTACGAACAAATCGAAGAGATACTCGCTATTCCACGTGAAGAGTGCATTCTCGCCAGTGCCAAGTCTGGCCTTGGTATAGAAGACATACTAGAAGCAATCGTTGAGAGAATTCCTCAACCAAAAGATCAAGAAACTGAGAATGAAAAACTCAAAGCTCTTATCGTTGATTCATCTTATGACCCATATCGTGGTGTTATAAACTACGTTCGTGTTATGTCTTCAAGTATCAAGCCTAAAGATTCTATCAGAATGATGGCAACCAACAAAGACTATGACGTTAAAGAAGTTGGTGTATTTGCACCGAAGATGACTCCTACTGACGAACTTGCTCCAGGATCTGTGGGCTACCTCATCGCAAATATCAAAGACACTGCAGAGTCAAAAATTGGTGATACTATCACATCCAAGCAAGACCCAGCCAAAGAACCTCTAGAAGGTTTCGAAGAAGTTCTTCCTATGGTTTACAGCGGTATCTACCCAATTGATACTGCCGATTACGAAACTCTTAAGTACAGTATGGGTAAGCTACAGTTAAATGACCCTTCATTCCTATACCAAGCAGAATCATCTGCTGCCTTAGGTTTTGGTTTCCGCTGTGGTTTCTTAGGACTTCTTCATATGGAGATCATCCAAGAAAGACTACGCCGTGAGTACAACATGGACATCATCGCAACTTACCCAAGTGTTATCTACCACGTCTACCTTAAAGGTAACGACAAGGATATGATTCCTGTTGATAACCCAGTCCACTTACCTGATCCATCAACTATCGATCGTATTGAAGAGCCTGTAATTGAAGCTGGTATAATGATCCCTGGTGACTACATCGGTGCTGTTATGGCACTTATCATGGACAAGCGTGGTATTTGTCTAGGCACTGCTGCTGTTGATGAAAGACACGTCATGTTAACTGCTGAGCTACCTCTTCATGAAATAGTTATCGACTTCAATGATAAACTTAAAAGTATCACTCGCGGATACGGCAGCATGAACTACAAGCCAAATGGCTATAAAGCAGCTCCACTAGTGAAACTTGAAATGCTTGTTAACCAAGAGCCTGTAGATGCATTTGCTTGTATCGTTCACCGTGACCATGCACAGTCTAGAGGACGTCGTTTAGCTGAAAAGTTAAAAGAAGTTATTCCACAACAGATGTTTGCCATCGCCATCCAAGGTGCTATTGGTGGCAGTATTGTTGCTCGTGAAACAATTAGTGCACTTCGTAAGAACGTTACAGCTAAGTGTTACGGCGGTGACATCTCACGTAAGAGAAAACTTCTTGAGAAGCAGAAAGAAGGTAAGAAGCGCATGAAGCAGATTGGTAAGGTGAATATTCCTCAGGATGCTTTTGTAAAAATCCTCAAGGCGAGTAATTAATGAACCAGCAGGCTCTTGATGTAATATTTGGTGCAATAGCAGCATACTATATCTGGAAATGGGCATTTCGCTCAAAAGCCCTTACTCTCAAATCAAAAATAAAAGAGTATCGCAAGCACTTGCTTCATATTTATAATATGAACAATGACATCTATAAAGATAAGCTTAACGAGACTCTTTTAGCTGAGATAGAAAAGTGTAAAGAGATGGCCAAAGAGTCTGACAAAGAAGTTCTCAAAAGCTTCTACGAAGACTCTCAAAAGAAGATGAAGGATCAAATCCCTCCTCACAAGTTTCCTGTCATGGCAGAGTACTTAGACATACTTCTCGTTGCTTTCTCTTTAGCCTTTGCTGTTCGTGCCATATTCCTGCAGCCATTCAAGATTCCAACAGGCAGTATGCAACCAACTCTTCATGGTGTAAACCTCTATGACGACAGCAGAACTACCGTAAAGGATAAATATACGGACGTTACATACCAACAAGAAGTTCTTAAACGAGAAATCATCTCTCAACCAGAAAGTAAAATCAGAAAGTTTACAAACTCTCTTTATTATGGTCAGCAGTATGCTGATGTCGTCGCTAAATCGAATGGCTTTTTAGATCCTAACTTTGTTGCCGTTCCTTTATCAAAAACAATCAAGTATGGTATCCCTTTATTAGAAAGTTACTCTTTAGTGCATATGAGGGATTCAGAACATATACAATATCCTTTACCTATTCCTGGGCACAAATTAAGCAGAGCATTTAGAGATGGATACTTTACAAATAAAATGGCCCTAAAAGGTGAGCCTATCTTTAAAGGAGTAAATGAAGATGGTGATCACTTATTCGTCAATCGCTTCATTTACAACTTCCGCTCACCACAGAGAGGCGATATATCTGTTTTCATGACTAATGGAATTTTATATAATGACGAACCTCTATCAGGTCTTTTCTTTATCAAGAGACTCGTTGGTTTGCCTGGTGATCGCTTCAGAATTAAAAATGACCAAAAGGTGTACTTAGTTGAGGGTGGCAAAGAAACTCTTCTGTCAAAAGGACATCATGCCTCATTTGATAAAATCTATAGTGGTAAAGGCGGCTACCATGGTCATTTAAGGGCCAACGAAAGTATTCACAATGGAATGGTTGTCAAAACAACTAGGCAAACTAAAAACCTCTACGCATTTAATCCTACAGATGATTTAAAAGGTAATGGAACCTACTTCTCATACGATAGTAACACCTATAAAAAGAATGGGGATAAGTACGAAACTGAAGATAACAATACATGGATCTCAGTTGACAGCGAAAAGCAAGTTACACTTTACCAAGAAACACAGAAGTTAGTATTTACTAGAACTTCCAATGAAAATTTTATACAACAGAGTATAATTCGTAACGATGGCTATGAAGCTCACATCTATGAAGACTACGACGAGTACAAACTCGGCGAAGGCCAATACTTCATGATGGGAGATAACTCGGCACACAGTCAAGACAGTCGAGCTTGGGGACCTGTTCCTCGCATGAATATCATCGGAACTGCTTTTTCTGTTTTCTGGCCCTTTTCCAGAAGATGGGGATTTGCAGATAAAGTTCAGCCAGAAGACCAGCCAACAGTAGAAGCTGGAAGATTTTAATTGAGGAAAATATGAAAGTTTTATTTATATGTACAGAAAACTGTAGCCGTAGTGCTATAGCGGAAGCTTACTTTAAGCACCTTTGTGAACAAAATAACCTTAGTCACGAAGTTATCACAGAATCTGCTGGTATCGCAGTTCCTGAAGAAGTCGCAATTCCTGAAGAAGCTCAAGAATTGATGAAGAACCTAGAACTTTCTTTAGAGCACCACGTGCCAAGACAAGTCTCTGCAGAGCAAGTTGAAAGTGCTAACAATGTCATCTGCATGACAGCTGAGCACAAAGACTTTATTCTTAAAAACTTCGCTGCTGAAGCTGCTGGTGAAAACAAAGTCAGACTTCTACTATCTTTCCTAGAAACTGAAGATGACATCGATGCTCCTCATACTGGCGACATCGAAACTTTTGAACAGTGTTTCTTAAGCATGATGCCAGCTTTGGCAAACCTTGCTGACAGAATCATACGTTCAGCTCACTAAAATGATTTAAGGGAGAATTAAGTGAAGTACCTGTCAGTTATATTGACATTTTTGGCTGCTCTAACAGCTTACTTGTGTACTTCCTTCTCCCAAAAAACTTCGGGTAATGTCAAAGAGTACAGCTCCTTTGAATTCTCATTGCCTGAAAATGAAAAACTTACCACCACTACTCTAGAAGAACTCACTCCTGAAGAGCTTTCCATCCCACAGCTTATTGCACTGGATGAAGAAACTGCTGAAGTCATAAAAAAAGCGACTATCACAGAACCTGAAAGCATGGCTGAGTGGGCCACAAATATCGAAAATGAAGCAGCACAAGGTAAAGTTCTAAGTCTTGTCCTCTCTACTTGGGCAGACCAAACACCAAGAACATGTGCTATGTGGACTGAAAGTTTACCTCCTCATGGGAAATACCTCGATATCTATAAATCTGTAGCTTCAGCTTGGGCTCGAAACACTCCTAGTTTTGCAATCGAGTGGGCCTTAGAACTTGAGAAAAAGTCTTTCCGCATCCCCGTTTTAAAAACCATCGTCGAAGTTTGGGCTGAAAATGATCCTGAAAATGCCGGTGATTGGTTGCTCTTTCTAAATAAAGCAGATCTAAGAAGTGCGGTTTTCCCAAGCCTTATACACACTTGGTTTATCAAGTCTCCCCAAAACACTTTTGACTGGCTTGTAAAGTTTAAAGGAACTGATCTTGCCGGAGTCGATTCGATTTACCTCATGAAAAAGTGGATAGACAAAGATAATAAAGCGGCATTATCCTGGTTAGCCTCAGAGTACTCTACTCCTTTTACCGATAGCCTTAAAAAAATGGCAACGACTCGACTCGCGAAAGTTAAGAAAGCGCTAGCAGTAAAATACATCAACGATAAAAACCTTGCTCCAATAAAGTCTTCACTCATTCATGCCATCATCAATGAAAGCGCTGGAAAAGACAATAAGACTGCACTAGAAGCCTTAAGAAAACTCGAAGATCAAGAGCTCAAAGATGACATCGCTGAATCTGCAGCTCTTAAACTTGCAGGAAAAGACAAAGAAGCCATAAGCTACGTCAAAGCTGCCGGCTTTTTAACCTTTGAAAAACTAGACCAGTTTTTCGGACTGTGGGTTCTAGGTAAAGGTAAAGAAACCATCGAGTGGTTTAGAAACAATACTTCCAAAGACTTCATACCTGAGTTACTAGGTCGCCTAGTAAGTGACTGGAACAGAAACAATCCTAGCATGAAAGTCAGCAACGAGATTCTTAAAGAGTCTATCGAGATACTTTCAAGTACCTCAAACTATACAATCGTTCAGCAACTAAATGACCTTCCGCTAAATGTTCGAGACCGCTACTACCGACTACTCAACAACTGGGAAGATAGAAAAAAACAACTTTTCCAAAACACATTCTCTGTGTGGGCTGACAAAGAGTACGCCAAAAGTTTTCTCTATGTTCAAGAGTTAGATGAAACTACCTATAAATACTTTTGCATGAGAGCACTTTTACCACAAACACCTCAAAAGCACTTCAACTCTGCGCTTGCCATGTGTAAAGGTCTTAAAAGTGACTTCTATAAAAAAGAAATGACTGCTTATTTAGCTATTGCTCTATCATCCAACAGCCCTGAAAAAGCTCTTAGACTACTACAGAAGAATCAACGATTGGAAGCAAACTTTGTCTATCAGGTAATCGACCACTCAGTTAAACCAAAATCTCGCGAACTTCTTGAGTCACTGAGAAAAACAGTAAGAAAGAACCTCCATATTTTCATGCCTTACTACTTTTATCAACGAGCTATCTACGACCCAAAAGGTAGCTTCAACGACCTCTCCAAATACAAAAAGGAAATCTTTTACAACCAAAGTCTACGAGCTCTCGCTGCAGCCTACAAAGATTTCCACTCACAAAGAGCTCCAAAATGGTTAAAATCACTTTCCAATGATGAAAAGATAATTATCGGAAATCTTCTCAGCTCAACAGTTGAAAAACCCTAAGTTATATCTATCCTTTAGGGTAAATACCGCCGCGCGCGGATAATTATTTAAACCAATGCCCCTAAACATTTAAAGTACATAGAGATACCATGTCAGACGCACTTAAAAGATCGACATACCTAAATAAAAATATCGGCGATTACTCTACAGAAATCGAAGTAAACGGTTCTGCATATACTAAAGTTGATGACCTACGTTACGGAACTAACCCGCACCAAACTGCGGCGTTTTATAAGCCAGCTGGCGCAAGCTGCCCAATTGGCGACATGGAAGTTCTTAAGAACGGTAAAAGTGGCCTTTCTCAAACAAACCTTGAAGACATCTCATATGCACTAAACATCGTTAAGTTTTTCGACGAGCCTGCATGTGCTGTTATGAAACACGTCAACCCAAGTGGTGCTGCAACTGCAACAACTGCTCTTGACGCCTACTCAAAAGCAAGAGACTGTGACCCACGTGCTGCTTTCGGTAGTACTATCGCTCTTAACGTTACTCTTGATGAAGCAACTGCTAAAGAAATAATGACTTCATTTGTAGAGTGTGTTGTTGCTCCTGAAGTTACACCTGAAGCTCTTGCTGTGTTCAACGATCGCGAGACTTACAAGATAAACAGTCATATCAGAATCCTTAAATCTGGTAACTTAAATGACATACCAAAGTATCTTGGTGAAGCTGGTGTTAGACACAATACTATCAAAACTCTTTGTGACGGTTCAATCGTCATGGCAGAACCTTTACTAACAAACATAAAATCTATTGCAGACCTCAAACCAGCTTCTGGTACGAGCAAAGCTTTAGGCGAAGTTGTTTCTACTGTTGAAGCTACTGAGCAAGAGAAAAAAGACCTTGTCGCAGCTTGGTATGTAAATATCAGCGTTCGTTCAAACGGAGTTATCTTCGTTAAAAATGGCGAAGCTATTTCAGTTGGTACTGGAGAGCAGGACCGCGTTGGTGCAATTGAGCAAGCTATTGCAAAATTCAAAACTAAGTACGAAGGTGAAGAAGAGATGGAAGGCTCTGTTATGGCTTCTGATGGATTCTTCCCATTCGCTGACGGCGTTGAAACAGCTGCAGCGGCAGGTGTAACTGCAATCATCTCACCTGCTGGATCAATCAAAGATGCCGACGTAGTGAAAAGAGCAAATGAATTAGGCGTTGCGCTATACCATGCGCCTGAAAGAATTTTCTCTCATCATTAAAAAAATAGTTAAGATTTGTCACTTTTATTGACAAAAGTGACAAATTGCTATATTTTAGCAAAATATTAACGAGGAGAAAACTATGAAAACTATACTTGCGCTGTTCATTACAGCATTTTTCTGCCTGTCATCTCAGGCGAATACTGGGCTAGATAACTCTATCTCTCTTGAAGCTAAGAATAGTGTTGATAAAGCTGCAAAGTTTCTAATCAGCAAACAAAATGATAATGGCTCTTGGGGTCCTTACGGTGGTATTCCTTCCATCACAGGTCTTGTTGCAACTTCTATTGCGACTAGTGCCGAAGCTGCTGACTATAAAAAAGAACTAGATAAAGCTGCTAAGTATCTCCTCACTTTTGTTCAACCTGACGGTGCTATCTGGCAACCAGGTGACAAAGGCTACCCAAACTATACAACTTCAGTCGCAACTGTTGCTCTCTATGTTATTAACAAAGAAGCTAACAAAGACACAATACTTAAAGCTAGAAAGTGGCTTAAAAGTAAGCAGTTCACGGTTACTTCAGGTGCAACTGCTGTAGAGGCTGGCGGTATCGGTTATGGTTCAACTAAAGACAAGTCTGACCTTTCAAACACACAGATGGCTCTTGAGACTCTTTTCATAACTCATGACCTCGAAGTTGAAAATGCTACAGCGAAAGAAATGAAAGAAACTAAAGAGGTTTGGGAAAGAGCAACTAAGTTTATCAACCGTTGCCAAGCTCTACCTACATCTAACGATCTAGCATGGGCAAAAGCTGCTTCTGGCGAAGACATCGGCGGTTTCATTTACTCTCCTGACAGAACTAAAGTTGAAGGTGAAGGCGAAGCTCTAAGAACATATGCTTCTATGACTTATGCTGGTCTTAAATCAATGGTTTATGCTGGTTACATCTCTGACGACAAACTCATCAAAGATGACCCACGTGTTAAAGCTGCTCTAGAATGGGCTGGTCGCAACTACACTCTTGATGAAAACCCAGGCATGAAACTACAAGGTCACTTCTACTACATCAATACTCTTGCTAAAGCTCTAGATGCTTATGGTGCTGACAGCATCAAAGACAAAGACGGCAAAGACCGTCTTTGGAGAAGAGATGTTGTTAAAAAACTTCTTTCTGTACAAGCTGCCGATGGCCACTGGGTAAATCCTGAAGGTCGTTGGATGGAAAACATCCCTGAGCTAGTAACTGCATATTCTTTAATGAGCATGAATCACGCTCTATCTAAGAACTAAGAAAAATCTTTTGAAGCGGGAGTCGTTCGCGACTTCCGCTTTTTTTATTTATGGCAAAAGCAAAAATACCCAATTCCCCAGATCTCCAAAGTAAGATCCAACTTAAGAGTTCTTACAAAGGCGCTATCGCACTTCCCTCTTACAACGAAAGTTCTACTTTGCCCGAAGTACTCGAAAGCCTCTGTCAGAATAATCCAGAACTTATTGATGAAACCTTAATTGTCATAAATGTGAATAATCGCCTGAACAGCGATGCCAACAACAATAAAGACACCTTAGCATTTCTCAAAGCTTATGACTCCCCTCTTCAACTGGCTTGGTTAGATGCAACTACAGAGCCCTTTGCCTATCCAGATAAATTTGGCGTCGGTCTAGCCCGTCACCAAGCCTGCACTACGACATTAAAGTTTTTAACCGACCAATGCCCGGTTATAAGTCTAGACGGCGATAGCCCTGTAAATACTTCGTACTTAGAAAACATCTACAAGCATTTCCATGACCCAAAACACCAAGCTGCTCATGTTAACTTTCAACATCGCTTTGTGACTGGCAGTCAAGAAGAAACGGCTATTCGTCTCTACGACAAACATCTGCACATGCATCGATCTGGTCTCGAAAAAGCCAACTCTCCACATGCTTGGTATGCCATAGGTTCGACTATAGTCTGTACCAAAAAAGCTTATCTAAAGTCTGGAGGCTACAACCCTCGTCGCATGGCTGGCGAAGACTTTTATCTGCTACAGCAGTTAAGTAAGACTGGCAATAAAATCGATATTATAAAAGATGCTTGGGTTTATCCATCCAACCGACAGTCCGACCGAGTGCCTTTTGGAACAGGCAAAGCTGTAAATGAAATAGTCGAAGAAGGTCATTGGCATACTTACGCGCCAGAGTGCTACGATCAACTAGCTGAGCTTATTAAAACTATTGAACAAAACCTTGAGAGCGACGCAGAAGGAATACTCGAAAAGCTTTCAAAAGAAACTAAAGAGTTTCTCCAAGAACGAAAATTTTTAGACGTATGGCCTAAACTACAAAAAAATAGCAAAGACACCGAAATGCTCAGACAACGCTTCCACGAGTGGCTAGATGCCTTTCAAACTCTTAAGCTCATTCACTTCTTAACAGAAAAGAATTATCCTAAAATCGCTGTAGAACTCTGAAAAATAGCGATTAATTTGCTTACAACTAGGCAATTATTTAAAAGCTTATGCAATCTGCTCTTTCCATATTACTTAGTTAGTGATAAGCTTCTATCGTGTTAATTTTTATGTTAAAGGAATAACAAATATGGCATCAAAAGTATCAAAACTCTTTTATTTGGCTGCAATGGTAGCTTTGATTCTACCTGCATTTGGTCAGAAGAAGAAAAAGTTGATGGATGTAACTCCAGACATCATCGCTAAAGTTAAGAAAGCTGTTCCAGCAAAATTCTCTAAACCTGCGAAAGCTAGAAAACTTGTCGTTTTCAGTAAATCTTATGGTTTTGTTCACAAGTCTACTTCAGTTGGAAATGAAGCTCTTAAGCAACTAGCAGCAACTGGCGCTTTTGAAGTTGTCTTCAATGACGACCCAACTGCTTATACTGCTGACTACCTAAAACAGTTTGATGCAATCGTTGTCAATAACGCAACTCAAGTTCAAAAAGCTTTCAAAGGCGAAAACCGCAAAGCATTTTTAGACTTCATCACTAACGGCGGAAGCTTCATCGGTATTCACTCTGCAAGTGACGGTGGTTATAAGGACTGGCCTGAGTACTCTGAAATGATCGGCGGTAACTTCCAAGGTCACCCTTGGCACCAAGGTGGAAAATGGGCAATGGAAGTAAACGATACTTCACACCCAATCAACAAACCTTTTACAGAAAAACTTTTTATCTTCCAAGACGAAATCTATCGTCAATCTGGGCCTTATAAGAAATCTGCGATGCATACTCTTATCAAAATCGACCCTAAAAACGACCCTCTAAAAGTTAAAGAAGGCGAAAAGCCTGGTAAGAAAAAAGTAGAACATAACCGTGAGTACCCTATTTCTTGGATCAAGAAGTCTGGTAACGGTAAAGTTTTCTACACTTGTTTTGGTCACAGACCTGAAACTTACTACGATGCAAAAGTTATGGACCACATGATGAGAGGTATTCAGTACGCTCTTGGTGATCTAAAAGCTGAAATGATTCTTGGTAAATAAGACTTACTAACGACTTTTCTTAAAGGACTGCTTAACGGCAGTCCTTTTTTATTTCAGGACGCTTTTCATAGTATCGATGATGATACTCGTGGACTTTGTGATGAGCTCTTTCGGAGTATTTAATGGAGGAAGTAGGTAAATCGTATTTCCTAAGGGTCTTAGTAAAAGTCCATTTTTAACTGCTTCTTGATACACCTTATAGCCAAGGCGCTTAGTATCACTCCCCTCAACTATCTCCGGCTTTATATCTGCCGCCGCCACAAAGCCCATGCTTCTGTAGTTGTGGAGGAAACCAGTAGCTTCACCGACCTCCTTAAGAGAATCATCCAACAAGTAACTGTCCTGCCTAACTCTCTCAAAAGTCTTTTCTTCTTCATAAACTTTAAATGCGGCAACTGCAGCTGCAGCACCTATCGCGTTACCACAATAAGTATTTGAGTGCATAAAAGCTTTACCAGACTCATACTCGTCATAAAAAACTTCATATATATCGTCTGTTGTCAACACACAAGCTAACGGTGAAAAGCCTGCTGTTAAGCCTTTTGAGAATACTGAGAAGTGTGGTTTTACATTTACAGCTTCACAAGCTCGAGCGTAGCCCAAACGTCCCATACCAGTAAGTATCTCATCGGCTATAAGGTGAACGCCATTTTCATTACACCACTTCTCTAAGCGAACTAAAAGTTTTGGATCATAAATCAGCATACCGCCAGCACCTTGAAGGATCGGTTCAATAACTATACCGGCAAGACTCTTGGCATTTTTATCTAAAAATGGTTCAATTTTGGCCCAACTAGTTTCCAAGTCATTTGATTCACTATTGACATAAGGAAGTTCTTCTATCTTGTCTATTTGCGGCATAAGGCTGGCAAACGGAGCGCCATATAACCCACAATCCCCTGCGGCAAGAGTTAAAATCGTTTCTCCATGATAACCATTTTGTAAGGAAAGAAACTTCTTCCTATTCGAGTTACCTGTCTGCAAGTGATACTGAAGCGACATCTTCATCGCAACTTCTACACTGTCTGAGCCACTATCACAAAAAAAGACTTTGTCGTAAGATGGGCAAGCTTTTAGAATTTTTTCACAGAGGTCGACAATCAAAGTATTTGTCGTATTCGCTAAGATCACATGCTCAAACTTATCCATTTGAGCTTTTACCGAAGATAGTATTTCAGGATGTCCGTGCCCCAAACTCTTACACCACCATGAGGAAATAATGTCAATTATATCGCCACCAGATGAGTGAAGAAGTGAACCTTTTGCAGATGTTATCTCGATTGGAGGAAAACTTTCATAGTCCTTCATCTGTGAACAGGGGTGCCAAAGTGCTTTAAGGTCTCTTTCTTGTAAACTCATCTTTCCTCTCGTTAAATTTCCCCCACTCTACATGCTTCATTTTGTTTTTGAATAGTGGATCAAAAATTCTCTTTAGATTCCACTTTCGGACCTCTATTTCTCGCAGGATAAACTTTTATTCAAATTCCTTCAAAAGGTGGCTATTTATCTGAGCATATTAAAAGTACCCTTACACACTGGAAAATTTTGTCAAATATGGCAAATTCATGCATAAATTTCCCAACCCAACTCGTTGGAAGAAAAAAGAATTTAAACATAGGTTTGTTATGGAAGATATAAATATACAGGAACTACAAGGCCAAGTTACTGAAGCTGCCGCTTTTATACAGCCACTCAAGCAAGAATTATCCCGCATAATTGTCGGCCAAGAAACTCTCATCGAACGACTGATTATTGGTATGATCACTAACGGTCATTTACTTGTCGAAGGTGTTCCCGGTCTAGCTAAAACTTTGACTATCTCAAGTCTGGCAAAAACAATCAGCGCATCTTGCTCTCGTATACAGTTTACTCCAGACTTACTTCCTGCGGACATCATGGGTACTTCCATTTATAATCCGAAAGAACACGTTTTTACGGTTAAAAAAGGACCGGTATTTGCCAACTTAGTTTTAGCTGACGAAATAAACCGTGCTCCTGCAAAGGTTCAAAGTGCATTACTTGAAGCCATGCAAGAGAAGCAGGTCACTATAGGCGGCGAGACACATAAACTTCCTGATCCATTTTTAGTCATGGCGACTCAAAACCCACTTGAGCAAGAAGGTACTTACCCTCTACCAGAAGCTCAAATGGACCGTTTTATGATGATGGTCGTCATCTCGTATCCAAAGAGAAACGAAGAAGCTCTTGTCTTAGAAAGAATGGCAAAGCCAGACGTCAAACTCGAAGCTCGTCCTGTTACCAATTTGGAACAACTGGCTACTGCTCGTTCTGTTATCGATAAGATATACCTCGATCCAAAAGTTGCTGACTACATCCTAGACATAGTCATAGCAACAAGACCTGGACATACTGACCAACTTTCAGAAAGACAAAAAGACGCGCACCTTTCAAACTTAGACTCACTTATTGCAAGTGGTGCTTCTCCTCGTGCAACCTTGAGTATGGCACTGGCTGCTAGAGCTTATGCGTTTATTCGCGGCAGAGCACATGTTATCCCACAAGACGTTAAAGAAGTCGCACCAGATGTTCTTCGCCATAGACTCATACCAACTTATGAAGCTGAAGCCGAAGACTTAACAACAAGTGACCTAATCGACAAGATTCTGAACGAACTGCGTACTCCATAGAGACATGATCACCAAAGAAATACTCGCCAATGTACGTAGAATTGAGATACGTACACGAAAAATAGTCAACGAGATGACCGCTGGCGCTTACCACTCTGTCTTTAAAGGACGAGGGGTTGAGTTTGCAGAGGTCCGTGAGTATCTACCTGGAGATGACGTCCGCACAATTGACTGGAACGTAACTGCGAGAATGGGAGCCCCATTCATCAAAAAGTTCCAAGAAGAAAGAGACATGACCGTATTTCTTATGGTCGACATATCTGCTTCAGGGGACTTTGGTAGCCAACGTTCAAGAAATAATATGGCTGCTGAAATAGCCGCCGTTTTATCTTTCAGTGCAATCCGCAACAAAGACCATGTTGGCCTCATGCTTTTTAGTGATACAGAAGAACTTCACCTTCCTCCTAAAAAAGGCAAGAAACATGTCATGCGCCTAGTTCGTGAACTCTTGGCCCACGAAAGAAAAGGAAAAGGCAGCGATATAAAGATGGCTTTAGATAAGCTCATGAAAACGGCAAAACAAAAAACCGTTACTTTCCTTATCTCAGACCTGATGTGCGAAAATTTTGAACACTCATTAACAGTCGCTGCCAGAAAGCATGACATCATCGTATTACACTTGATGGACCCACTTGAAAAAGAACTACCCAAAGAACTTTCAGGTCGAATCCTTATGGAAGATGCCGAAACTCATCAGTTTAGTTTCTTCAACAGTAGTGCTCGAGAGAAAAAGCTTTTGCAAGAACGCTCCGAAAAGCTTATCGAACGCAACAAAGAAATCTGCCGCAAAGCAGGTGTCGACCTCATCCACATCGAAACTGGAGAAGACTACGTCCAACCCCTAATGAACTTCTTTAAAAAAAGAGGTGCTAAGTGAACAAATTTCTTAAAGTTCTATTAACAATTCTCTCAGTTGTTTTACTAGTTGCTGCTATAGCCGCCTTACTTTTTTGGAATAACTGGAATAAAAACGCACCTGCAACTGCCAGTAAAACGACTTTCAGTCAATCGACTCAAAAAATCGGTGCTCCATTCCACGTTAAAACTACTATCAAAACACCTTGGTATAGAGAGGTCACTGGTCCATTAAGCCTCAGTACAAATAGTGAAGTAAACCTTCTCGATAGCAGCAAGATCTCATTTCACTCTATTGACTTTTCTGGCATAAACTGGTTGCTAGAGTACGACCTCATCGCCTTTAAAAAGGGTAAGATAGACGACTTAAAAATCAACACTGGCCTTTCAACGGATAAAGACGGTAAACAAAATGAACTCCTATTTAAATTGCCTGAGATAACTATCGAGTCCCGAAATATTTCTAAGAAGGGTAAGATCTCTATGCACGACACTCTCGATGATTCTATTTTCATTAAGAAAAAGGCTGTAGTAGAAGAGTCTAACCAAATCTGGTTATGGATCTCTGCAGGCTTTGCTGTTCTATGCCTAATCTTCTGGCTACTTTCGAACAAAAAAATGAAAGCTGCTCGAGTTATTCCAGCTTGGGAAATTGCTCAAAAAGCACTTTTAGATCTAGAGAAAACACATGACCTAAATGACGAAAAGTTCTTTGTTCAACTTTCAGATATACTCAGGCAGTATATCGAACGACGTTTTAACTTACCCGCGACAGAAAAAACCAGTGAAGAGTTTATTCAGCAAGTAAGAAATGACAGTCTTTTAAGTGACTCACATAAACGCTCTCTCGAAAGTTTCCTCACTACTGCAGACATGGTGAAATTTGCCCGAATGACCGCTGATACCAAGCAAAAGCAAGACTGTTTAAGTATGGCGGGAAACTTTGTCCGCGAAACTATCCCTCAAGTAACTGAGGAGCCTAAAAATGTTTAGATTTGTTAACCCTTGGCTGCTACTTCTACTCATACCGGCAATCATCGCTATGATTATTCAACTTTACCGCAAGCCTCCATCGATTGTTGTCTCTAGCGTAGAACACTTCAGCGGAGAAAAAGGTACAAGTAAACCAAAACTGGGCTTTTTATCCATCCCAGTTATTCTTGAATTTATTGGTATCGTTCTACTTGTCGTTGCGCTTGCTCGACCTCAAAGTGGTAAAGAAGTCGTACTCGATATAAACAACGGCATAGACATAGCCCTGTGCTTAGACGTCTCTGGTAGTATGGAGTACTTCGACCCCGACAAGAATGAGTCGTTTAGTAAGATCGCTCGCGAAATAAATGAAGATAGACTTAAGCCTCGTATTGAGATCGCTAAAGAAGAACTCAATCGTTTTGTTGAAAAACGCCCACATGACCGTTTAGGTATCTTTGTCTTTGCCAGTCAGCCGTATCAACTTGCGCCTCTGACTATCGACAAAAAGCTATTAAAAGCACGACTTAAAGAAGTGAATACAAACATGCTTGGCGAATTCCGTGGAGGAACCGGCATAGCAGCACCTCTAGCTAGTGCGATTCAAAGACTCAAAAACTCAAAAGCCAAACGCCGTGTCATCATCCTTTTTACTGACGGTGCCAATAACCAAGATCAAGAATTGACCCCACTTCAAGCTGCCGAACTTGCCAGTGAGTTTAACATCACTATCCACACCGTAGGCATAGGTAGTCCAAATGCCGTGCGCATCTCTCGTCACCTTTTCATGAATAACGCCAGCCTCACGCAAGCAGCTTATCAGTTCGATGAAGAACTCATGCAAAAATTGGCAGAAAATACCAATGGCCAATACTTCCATGTTAAAGACCGCGAGAGTTTTACTGAAGTTATGGACTCTATCGATAAACTTGAAAAAGTAGAGCTGCGTCAACCAAGGCATATGAACTACAAAGACCTTTTCCCTGCACTTCTATATAGCGGTATAGCTTTACTTGGAGTTGCTTTTCTTTTGACAAAAACAATTTGGCTGAGGGTTCCATAAATGGTTGAATTCGTTAATAAATCTTGGTGGCCCATTACCCTTGCGACACTCATTCTCGTTTCCATTTGCTGGTATTGGTCAGAAAAGAGAAGAAACAAAACACTCACTGCTTTACTAAGTACAGAAATGGCTGAAAAGCTTTCTTCTTCGGCATGCTCAGTTAGAAGAATCTGGCGAAACCTTCTTTTTACTTTTGCATGGGTCGTTCTTGCGTTCATCTTACTGCGTCCCTACAGCGGCATAGACACAGAAGAGCGTCAACAATCGACTCGAGACATTATGATTCTATTCGACGCCTCAAACAGTATGAATGTCGTCGACTCGTATGGTGACTCTAGGATCAAATATGGTAAAAGCCTCATTTCTAAGCTAATTAAAGAACTACCTGCGGACCGTTTTGGCCTCATGTCATTTGCCGGCCTCGCCTTTCTTGAGTGCCCCATAACTTCCGACTCTTATAGCTTTGAAACTGCTCTAGATGACATGGATTCAGATAAAATACCTCTTGGTGGAACAAATATCGAAATAGCTCTAAATCAAGCTCTCGCCGAATACTCTGAAGGAGCCCCACATAAAGCCATCGTCCTTATTTCCGATGGTGAAGAAATAGGTGGTGACTATACTGAAGCTGCTGAAGAACTCAAAAAGAAAAACATTAAGGTCGTTACAGTCCAAACTGGTGATGAACGCAAAGCTGGCTCTGTTCGAAATAGTGTAGGAAAACCTCTGCGCGATAAGCAAGGTCAACTCCTAACCAGTAAAGCTGACTCTACAGTCTTGGCAGATATCGCTCAAAAAACTGGTGGTATCTATTTACAATTCGATCCAGAAGGCTACTCAGGCAACCAGCTCCAACAAATCGCCAATCACATAAATACCATGACAACTGGAACTGGAGAGAAAGAAATAATTCAGAAGCCGCGCGAGATTTACCAACCATTTTTATTCGTCGCCATACTTTTACTCATTGCGAGAATGTTGATTGGCGAACGACGTAAAACTCTTCAGAAGATATCGACTATCGCCTTAGTTCTAATTTTAACCCAGACGACTTTTGGACAAATATCCGGCTTACCTGGTCAAAAAACACCTCAACTGCCTGACCGTCAACAGACTATTTTGAATGACTTAAAGAATGAAGAAATAAAACTTCTCGAACGCACTCAAGATGAAACTATTAAAAAAGATCTTACATTCCTTGCTTGGTACAACCTTGGCATCAACCTAACAAAGCAACATAAGATCGCCCCAACTCCAGAGAAGGCTCTAAACCCTCAAGGACAAGATGAAGAAGCTGAGGAAGAGTCTTTATTTGACCGTGCGGCTCAAGCATTTTCAACTGCCAGCTCCATACCACAACAAAATGACCGTCTTCAAGCTGCTGCGATTCACAATCGAGCTGCATTATTTCACTATGAAGCTAAACGAATTTTGCTACAAGATCCTGATAAAGCTCAAAGTCATATAACTGAAACTCTCAATGGCTACAAACAGGCTCTTTCAATTATGCCTGGCGACACCAAGTCTGCAGATAACTTAGAACTTGCTTACCTACATGAAGCTGATATTAAAATCGCCAAAGAAATGCTCGAAGCACATAAACTTGCAGCTCAGAACTGTGGTAAAGCCCTATTTAACTTCAGAGCTTTAAAGAAAGACAAAAAACTCGTATCTACTCATTTGGCTGAGATCGACACAAACCTTAAAGAAACAAATAAACATGTTGCTCAAGCTTCCCAAAAAGCGAAACAACTAAAAGCCAAACAACACATCCAGATGTATGCCCAAGTAACTTCTCTCGTAAATAAATCTATCCCAAATATTTTTGGCAGTATAAACGACCAAAGCCTTGCTGACGCTACCGAAAAAGATATAGCCCAAGCCTATAAGCTCCTTGGTGGAAATCCAGATGACCCTGAAAATCAAGATCAACAAAATCAGGACCAGGATCAACAAAACAAAGATCAAAATAAGCAAGAAAATAAAGACAAACAAGATCAGCAGAAGCAAGATCAAGAGAAGTCCGACCAAGAAAATAAAGACAAACAAGATCAGCAGAAACAGGACCAACAAAACAAAGATCAAAAACAGAAGCAAAGTCAAAATCAAGATCAGGAACAATCTGACAAAGAGAAGAAAGAGCAAGAAGAAAAACTTAATGCTGACAAACAAGAAGGCGATTTCAAAAAAGAAAAAGCTGAACAGAACCGTCGACAGCATGAAAAAAATATGAAAAATGCAAAAATCCGCGAAGCTGAAGCCCTCTTAAGAAAAATGGGCGATACCGAGAAAAAGGTCCGCGAGTATATCAGAGAAAAGAAAGCTGAGCAGTTAGAAAAAGAACTTATCAAAAAAGGCATTTATATAGAGCCGGAGTCAAATAAATGAAAAAGCTCTTTATCATACTTTCTTTATTATTCGTCAGTTTAGTATCTGCTCAAGACTACTACGAGTATGAAGTGTCACCTTCTCTAGTCACCCATGGTGATTCAATCCAAATCACCTTCTCAGCTGAAAGCGATATAGACTTTCACAACGGCTTCCCAAAATTGGGCTCGCTAGAGTACCGAGGAGCTTCGCGAAACATGCAAATCATCAATGGTGCATCAAAGCGCTCCATTAGCCTAAACTTTGTGGCTACCAGAGCTGGAGACATAACTATTCCAGAGTTGGAAGTCACACTCGACGGTAAAGTCTTCAAGTGTAAGAAACGCACTATAAAAATCTGGAAAGATGCAAGCCTTAACAGCAAAAGTGAAACAATCTATGCGCGAATCCTCTATAACGGTAAAGAAGAGCTTCCCGAAAAAATCTATACAGGTCAATCTTTTGTCGTCGACTATGAAGTAAGTGTTGCTCCACCATGGAGATACTTGGACCGAAACACGTTCTATGACTACCGCCCTGAAATATCTGCTGGTGACCTCAACCTTATCGCTCAAGGCCAAGATCTGAACCGCTACATCTACTTTAAAGAAATAGACGGCTCGCGAATCATCGATGGTTCGCCTTACCGCACTCGCACTTATCGCTACATCATGTCTCCAGTAAAAAGTGGAGAGTATGAGTTCAAAATCGAACAACAAATACTCGCTGTTAAAAGACGTCCCGGCCTGCCAAGGAATGACACAAAGAAAAAAAACTTTTCTAAAACTCAACAGATAGTCGTTACTCCTGTCCCCTCTCCTCCAGCACACCTCAAGTTTCTAGACTTGACTGGCGACTGGAAAGTCTCTGCCAAAACAAGTAAAAGCACAGTTAAAACCGGTCACACTTTTGAGCTTGTTCTCAATGTAACAGGAAGCGGTGGTGACTTAAGTCGCTTAAGCGCTCCAAAACTAGCTATACCAGGTTTTGAAATAGAACCTCGCCCCGACATAAACTTCGATAAAAAACCAGCTACAATCAAGTATGCTATGCGCGCGCTCACTCCAGATGCAAAGTTACCTGAATTAACCTTTGGAACCTTTAATCACCAAACCGAAAAATTTATTGAACACAAAGTCACCCCAAGTATCAACATAACTGGTAATGCTATAGCCAACACCCAAGCTCAAGAGCCTACAAAAGCCACCCAAGTGCCTCGCAACACAGTAACAATTAAAGGCAATCAAGCTCCAGAATTGCTCAGTCAACTACCTCTAGTGAAAAGGCCGCTGTTAGTAAATATCTCCCCTATTTGGTACTTTGCAGCTTTACTGTTCCCTCTGTTGTTTATCACTTTAACCTTATGGAAAAACAAAGAAGCCAAAACTGGCGTTAGTTCTGCCAAACAAAAGCAACAATTAAATAAGAAAATCAAAGCCCTCTGCGAAGAAATAAAAAGCACAAACAATCAAGCTAAAGTAAATGCCGAACTCATCCCTCTTCTCGCAGCCTACTACGATTTGCCTCAGGGAACGACTGCCGATGAACTCGTTCAACATATAGAAGATAAAGAACTAGGTAAAATGCTACAACAAGTCTCCCATGCTGAGTTCCTGCCTGAGTCAGTCATTCACTCAAACCTGCAAAGCCTTACATCTAAACTAACTCAAGTCTTAGCTCTTCTCGCCTGTCTTTTTATCATTCCAAACTCAAGTGCAGAAAGTGGCTCAACAGAGTACCGCCAAGCTAACTATGAAGCTGCTATAGAACAATTCACAAAAGACCTTTCTGTCAACGCGGACGACGCCACTACTCATGCGAACTTGGCACACTCTTACTACATGACTCAAGACTACATACTGGCATTGGCTCACTATGAAACTGCTTCTCGCTTAGCTCCAAGCAATGCAAAAATTCGCAATCAGCTCAACAACACTTTAAAGAAACTAAAGATCTCTCGAGAAACATCCATTTTTGAAATCGCAAATCGACTAAGACCTGATCAATGGTTGAAAGCTGCTATTTCGATATGGGTTCTTTTCTGGTTAATTATCTGCATTCAAAGACTAAAGAAAGTACCAGGTAAAAGATGGACTGCTTTATGGGGCTGTGCCCTAACTGCGACATGCTTATTAGCCTTTTTCACGCAAATAAACTCTCGCTACAAAAGTGATCAAGCTATTATTAAAAGTGACGCAGCAGCGTTTGTATCTATCGAAAAGAAAATGGCCACAGACAAGATTCTTCCTAAAGGTGAAATAGTTCCGGTTAAAACAACTCAAGATGGATTTTCTTTTGTCATCTACCGTAACCAGACATTTTGGATTAATTCTGAGAACCTCCACAACATCTGGTAACTCTTCGCTTTAAGAAGAAACTAGGCCTGATCTACTTTTTGGGCTTTTTCTTTTTTTCTACAACCGTTAAGTGATCAACGCCTGCATCGATAAGGAAGTGTTCCTGAAGAGCTTCGCGGCCAAGAAGCATTCTGTGTAGCATGTTTTTACGACAAGCTAAACTTACTTCTATATTCTTGGCTATACCTCCAAGTACTATTGGCAACAAAACAAAGTAGCGCTCTTGCCTTTGGCCATTGCTACTTTTGACTATTGTCATTCTATGGAGAGGACTGACTACATCCAAAGTGTGTGACTTCTTTCTCGAGAGCCGAACTGTATAATGAATGTTGTTTTCCACTCTTTTGACTGCCACAACATCAAGCGAACTCGATTTTGCACCAGTATCAATTTTTGCCTTTAAGCGCAGTCCCCATTCTGGGAGGTCGATCCATTCCCTCCAGCCAATAATAACTTTATCCAATGCTAGTCTCCGTTTTCTTCAATAACGTGGATATTTGTAGCAAAATCATCTCGAGTCCGACCTTCAATACTTTCATCGTCGATGTTATCGATGAAATCTTCAAGGTCTTTCATATCTTTCTTCGTACTCAAGGCAACATGCACAACTGCATCGCCAGGTGAAACCGCTGGCATAGTACTCATACCGATAATTATGCTGTGACATGGCGCCAATATAGAGCCTATCTCTTTACCAAGAAGTCCGGTATTTGTCGAGATTTTTTGACCTTTAACTAAAGTTTCTCCAGGTGATACATGGAACTGTAGGAAACCGCCAGATTGTGCCCGTAACCACTTCGTAGTTTCACAAACAATTTGATGTTCTGTCGGCACAAATTCACCGGCTACCATACCAACTGCTTTCAATACATTAACTATACCACGAGTCGCAGTTTCAACATAAGCTGTCTCAACCTTCCAGACTTCTCCAGCCTCAAGTACTATCGTCGAACAACCGGCCTTAGTTGCTTCATAACGCAAGCTTCCTTCTGGTCCAGAGCTGTTCAAAACAACCTCTGTACCAAATGCTTCGGCCATCATCTTACACTTTTCATCTTCCATGTCAGCTCTAACATGAGGGAAGTTTGTTCTTCGAACAGAAGCCGTATGTAAGTCTATACCATAGTCACAGTGACAAATAACTTCGCGATAAATAACATCCGCTAAGCGAGACGTCACACTTCCTGTTTTTACTCCAGGGAAATACCGGTTAAGGTCGCGTCTATCTGGCATGTAACGAGTATGGCGCTCGAAACCTTGAATATTGACCACTGGGATCATCACCAAAGTACCGCACTCAAGCTCGAATTCCGGATTGGCAATTAATTCACGAATCGTTCCCGTACCGTTTATCTCGTCACCATGTACAGCTGCACTCACAAAAAGAGTTGGGCCTTCTTTTTTACCTTTCCAAACTTGAAGAGGAAGACGGATATTTATGCCTGTATAACTCTCGGCAATCTCCAGAAAAAACTCTTTGCGGCTCGATAAAGGTACGTCTTTCCATAGCGCATCAGAAGTAGACTTAGCCATTAGTTCTCACCTTTGTGACCATCATCAATTTGCTCTTGAGTCAAAGTATCTAACTTACGCTTAGATCTTTTCTTGCGTACTTTTGCGGGAATTAGCCCCTTCATAAAAGCCAATTTACCATAACAAAGAAGCACGTCACCGTTTTCAATAACACGTGATTTCTTAGGATTAGAGACAACACTCACACCACGTTTAAGTGTCAGCACAGCAATATCAGCTTCTTGAAAGTCCATCTCTTCAATTGTCTTACCGATATACTTTGAACCTTCTGGAATCGAAATCTCAGCAACACCATATCCACGACTTACCGTCAACTTCTGACGGATATCTATTTCAGGGAAATTCACTTGGTCGGCGATGTAATCAATAATTGAACCGGCTATGTCGAGCTTTGTGGCTGCTTCAATACCTTCCAAACCTGGGGAAGAGTTAACTTCCATTATTTGCGGCCCGTTTACAGTCTCAAGCATATCTACACCAGCAACGCGTAAACCAAGAATCTGCGATGCGCGGATCGCCATTTCTTTAAAATCATCTGGAAGATCTATAGCTTCAACACTTCCGCCTCTGTGAACATTACTGCGGAACTCATCGCCTTGAGCTGTACGTCTCATCGCCGCAACAACTTGATCTCCAACGACAAATGCTCTGACATCTTTACCTTTGCTCTCTTTTACAAACTTTTGAATAACTACATTCTGGCTTGTTCCATGAAGCATCTCGACGATTGCTTGAGCAACCTTCACAGTTTCTGCCAAAACAACACCAACGCCTTGAGTACCTTCGATAA
>JAJPOQ010000026.1 GCA_021232515.1 Lentisphaeraceae bacterium | reverse complement strand
TAATCCATACCGCCAGCGTTCATTCTGAGCCAGGATCAAACTCTCCGTTACGTTTCCACCGAAGTGGAAATTCTTAACACGCCAGTAAACTGGCCGGAGTCCTATAACTCAATTCATACTATTCAATTATCAAAAATCTTTACTCTCAAACTAGCCCCTTCTGGCCGGTTCGTTCCGTGCTGTATCAGCGACGGGCCATTAGATTATCCCCAATCTCATTTTCCGCAAACCTCTTTTTTACTTTTTTGGGACTTTTTTCTATACCCTAAGCACCAAAAAGTCATTAACTCTTAATAATCAATTAATTTCATTATTTGACAAATATTTCAAAATTGTGATTGGATTCATCTATCATGCTCCTACACCCATTTTCGGGCATATCCACCAACTCTTCTCTAATCTTAAAATTACTATAATAGTAAGCAATCACCCCATATTAGAACTTAGATCATGACCTATATTAATACGGAAACTGTTTTGCTACTGCTTTAAGGACCTCTTCAATATCCAAAATGCCTTCTTAAATAGGGCTCACCAGACTATACATATATAACTGGTAAGTTATAACTCACCTAAAACTTGCAATTCCACATACCACTTGTAGAATTCTTTTCAGCATTTCTATGAGATGCCTAGTGTGAATAAATTAATAATTTCGGGTTTTATCAAAAATATGCCATCTGCTGATCTTTCTCAAGGGAACTGTGAGTCAACAACACTACTCTCTCTTTATAAGTCAATGTTCACTGCAAGAGTCATCGACAAGTACGAAGATCAATACACTTCTAGTGGATCTGCTTTTTTTCATGTTTCTGGCGCAGGCCATGAAGGAACTGCAGCTCTAAATCATTTTTTAATTCCTGAAGACTACCTACACCTACATTACAGAGACAAAGCTTTAATGGTTGCTCGTGGCATAGAGCCTGAAGTCTTTTTCGATAGCTTATTCTGTAAAGACAAGTCTCATTCTCGTGGTAGACAAATGAGTGCTCACCTCAGTGACCGTGATTTAAATATCATGAGTTTAGTTGGACCTGTAGGCAATAATGCACTCCAAGCTGTTGGTGTTGGGCATGTATTAAAAACATCTGAACAAAAAGCACTCGTTGTTAACTCTATGGGTGAAGGTACATCTCAAGAGGGAGAAGTTCTTGAGGCTATCGCTGAAGCTGTTCGTGAAGAATTACCCGTACTCTTCCTTGTTCAAGATAATAACTACGCTATTTCCACTTTAACGTCTGGTAAGACATTCTACTCAACGCCAAAAGGTGAAGCTGACGAGTTTTATAGTATGCCTGTAACTAGAGTCGATGGCAATAATATAGTTGACTCTCTAAACTGCTTTGAAAAAGTTACTTCTGAAATTCGATCTGGCTCTGGCCCTCAAGTTGTAGTCTTTAACGTTGAGAGACTCGCAAGTCACTCTAATGCTGACGATCACAAAATTTACCGCAATGAAGATGATTTATTAGAAATCAATGAATCTTCTGACCCTCTAAAGGACATCGAAAGCTTACTTCTTAAAAGCATCTCGGACGACGAGTTACGCGAACTTCAAAACAGTATTGAGACATCTGTCAAAGAAGCTGCAAACCGCTCAATCAGATCTCCTGAACCAGAACCTATCTTTGATGCCCTTAAAGAATTACCACAAAAATTCTTTTCTCCTGAGTCTGAATATAGAGGGAAAGCTGGTGCCCACGATCTAACAATGCTAGAAGCTCTTCGAGAAGTTCTAAAGCATAGACTTGCTACAGACCCAAAAGTTAGTCTTTACGGTGAAGACATAGAAGATCCAAAAGGAGATGTTTTTGGATTAACTCGAGGGCTCTCAACTGCTTTTCCTGGTAGAGTAAGTAATTCACCCTTGTCTGAATCAACAATTGTTGGTGTAAGTGCTGGTAAAGCTCTTGCTGGAGAAAAGCCTGTTGCGTTTTTACAATTTGCTGACTTTCTACCAATTGCACTTAATCAGATAATCACTGAAATAGCAACTATGCATTGGAGAACCGATGGTTCTTGGCAAGTTCCTATGGTTATTATGATTACTTGTGGCGGCTATCGCCCAGGGCTTGGACCTTTCCATGCACAAACTTTTGAAGCTTTAGCTACTCACACTCCTGGTATTGATGTCTTTATGCCATCTACTGCTGGCGATGCCGCTGGCATGCTAAATACCGCATTTGAGTCTGGTCGCCCGTCATTAATTTTTTATCCCAAAAGCTGTCTAAACGAAAGTGACAATGCTACATCAAATGATGTAGATAAACACTTCCTTCCACTTGGTGTTTCTAGAACGATCAAAACTGGTAAAGATATAACTTTAGTAGGCTGGGGAAATACAGTATCCCGCTGCTTAAAAGCGGCCGAGTCTCTAGAAGATGCCGGCTTTACTGCAGACGTCATTGACCTCAGAACACTTGCACCCTGGGACAAAGAAAGTGTCCTCAAGTCTGTGAGTAAGACGAAAAGACTTATAGTCACTCATGAAGACAATCTTACTTGTGGCATGGGTTCAGAGGTACTTGCAACTGTACTTGAACAAACTGACATACCAATCAAAGCCGCAAGGGTTACACGTGAAGATACATTTGTACCTTGTAACTTTTCCAATCAACTAGAAGTCCTTCCATCCTATAAGAGAATTTTAGGTAAAGCTGCTGAATTACTTGATTGTGATATTGACTGGGAAGACACCGAAACTGTCGAGGAAGGCACCCAAATAATTGAAGCAATAGGTACAAGTCCATCTGATGAAACTATCACAATACATGACTGGCTTATTGAAGTTGGAGACGAAATAGAAGAAGGTCAAGAGATAGCTTATTTTGAAGCTAATAAAGCAACTGCAGATTTACTTGCTCCTTGCTCTGGCAAAATCCTTGAGCTTCTGGTTAAGGAAGGTGAAACTGTAAACGTCGGCACCTCTCTAGCTAGGGTTGCATCTGATCAAGAAAGCATCCCTAAACCTGCAACGTTTGAAAGACCTGGTACGCCAACAATTACTCGAAAGGCGTCTCAAGTTAAGCCTAATTCTGACACTAGTACACAACATTCATTTATTGAGCCTGTCATCACAAACGTCTCTACAGTCCATGGCGAAAATGTCATACCAAATGCTGAGTTACTTTCAGGATTCGAGGATCGATCTTCTGAAGAGATAATACAAATGACTGGAATAGAGCAACGTAATAGAATTACTGAGTCTCAAAACCTTCTATCTCTTGCAACCTCAGCAGCAACAAAAGTTCTCAAGGCATCAAACCTCAATATTGAAGACATAGATGCAATCATATGTACTACAGGCACTCCTGACATAATCACACCATCGCTAGCCTGTCGTGTACTAAATGAACTTGCTGGTGATAAAGAAACTCTCACTCAAGCACATGACTTAAATGCTGCATGTTCTGGTTATATCTACGGACTGCAAAATGCTTACGATATACTTTCTAACTCTCCAGAAAGTAACATACTGCTTATAACTGCCGAAGTCTTATCACCTCTTCTAGATGATAAAGACTTTACGACTGCAATCATATTTGGAGACGCAGCGACAGCAACAATCGTTTCAAATAACAAATCATCGACTGGTTTTAAACTTAAAAGGCCACAATTATCAGCATCTGGTGAAAACGGAGATATACTTTCTGTACCTACTAGTCGCGAAAAAGGCACCATTTTTATGGATGGCCGAAAAGTGTTTACTAAAGCCGTCAAGCAAATGAGTAAAATCCTTGAGCGTGCTTGTATCTCTGCGGATACGAAAGTTGATGAACTTGATTTAATTGTCCCCCACCAAGCAAATCAAAGAATAATCGACGCAATAAGAAGTCGAAACAATCTACCTGAAGAAAAAGTCTTTTCGAATATTAAAAACTATGGGAATACATCTTCCAGCACTATTCCAATCTGCCTTGAAGAAATATGGAATAATATTGAACAAGATCAGACTTTAGGTCTCTGTGCATTTGGGGGTGGATTCACATTCGGAGCCTGTGTACTAGAAAGAAACTAAGAAGTCTTTTTGTTTTCTGGTGACAGTCTATTCCATAAAGAAACCACTGACTCTCTTTCTTTTTCAATAGTCATAGAGGATGCAAACTTATACGCGTTATCCGCTTGTTTTTGCCACTCACTCAGATCTCCTTTCAAAAGATCTTCAAGCAATGGCTCCATCAACCAAGCTAGACTCAAAAAATCACCAGTTTGAGCTACAATGTAGTTTTGATCCTCCCCCTCTGAAACAATGCTACCTTGTCCTCCAATAGAGTCAAAACCAGCCAGCAAGGTATTGCAGCGCATAGCCTGAAAAGATGCATTCAAAATACCTTCTGCCAATGAGACATTTACAAAAATTGCAGCCTCTCGTATGTGTGCAGCATATTCACCTTCTTCTAAACTTCCTAAAGCGAACCACTCTATCTCTGAAACAAATTTTTTGTTTTTAGCTTTTAACACACGTAAAAGTGAAGGGATGAGCTCACCTTTTCTCTCAAGGAAAACAATCTTTTTCTTTTTATCTGCTAAATCGAACTCTGGGTAATAAATCTCGGGATCAATACTATTTTCAACCAAATGAGCCGGCAAAGACATCGACCAGCCAACCATATCCCCTATAAATGGACAACTAACAAGTAATCTCTCTATTCCGTAATCATTGTAATCTTCATCTATCGGTAATGTACCAAAAGCATATACCCAACTAAGAGCAAACACCATCTTTCTTACTGGTGCTAACGCAAGTTGTTTCATTATATCTGGAGCTACTTCTGGGATAATCACAACATCGCCTTCCTGAAGATCGCCCTCTTTATCCAGATAATGCACTGGCACACCTAACTTATCTTTCCTTTCAAAGCCTGATTTCGAGTGCAATACAGCCGCATCAAAGCCACTATCAATCAAAAACTCTACGTGTCTATAAATCCGATTGATACCAGATGATTTCATCTGTATGTCCGGACAATTGTATAAAATCATATAAACACTCATTGATTAACATTTATTGAATTTCACACGCAGCTCTTATTCCAACATAACAAAACAACTTTTTAGCAACTTTCTATTTGTTTTTATTTGTTTCCCAAATGCTCATTGTATAAACTAAGATAATGAGTTGATAGGAACAGTAAGCACCATGGCCAGTATTTTAGTTATAGATGACAATGAAATTTTATTAGAAGTTATTTCCGAAAGCCTTAAGCAAACTTCGCACGAAGTCATGCTGACTAGAAGTTCCTTAAATATCGAAAATATTCTTAAAGAACAAGACTTTGATCTTGTGCTAACTGACATAATAATGCCAGATAAAGAAGGCATCGAAATCATAATCCATATAAAGAAGTCTCACCCCAACATCAAAATTATTGCTATGACCGGCAAAAAAATGGGGGATTCTCTAGACTTACTTGATATAGCCAAAAGCATTGGTGCAAATGCAACTATCGCCAAACCATTTTCAACTCATGAATTATTAGATTTAATCGGGGAAACTTTAGGGCCGCAAAATGAGTGAAAATGAAAAAAGAATTTTAATTGTCGACGATACACCAACAAATATCCGTGTTCTTGTCCCCATTTTAATGGATCATGGGAAATTCCAGATAAATATCGCAAATAATGGATTAGACGCTCTCAAACTTCTCGAGAAAATTGTTCCTGACCTCATACTTCTAGATGTTATGATGCCAGATCTAGATGGATTTGAAACATGCAAAAGAATTAAAAACACTAGCCACCTGAAAGATATCCCTATTATCTTTTTAACAGCCAAAAATGAAACTGAAGACCTCGCAAGAGGCTTTGAGCTAGGAGCTGCAGACTTTGTCAGCAAACCTTTTAACTCCGTTGAGCTCATAGCTCGTGTAAAAACTCACATAGAGCTTAAAACTAACCGAGATTTACTAAAAACTAGACTCGAAAAGCTCGTTCATGAAAGAACACTCCAACTAGAAAATGAGACTTCAGAAAAGCTTAAATTGAAAGATCAATTGATGCAATCGCAAAAAATGGAAGCAATAGGCCAACTAGCTGGTGGTGTTGCCCATGACTTCAATAATCAATTGGGCGGAATTATAGGAAGTGCTGAGCTCATCAGGTATAATACAGAAAACGAGAAAATCCTAAAATACACAAACATGATTTTGAATGCAGCTCAAAGCTCTGCAAATCTTACAAAGCAACTTCTCGCATTTGCCCGCAAAGGCAAAGAAACAAATATACCTGTTGACCTCAATAAAGCTATAAAGCAAATCAGCCAACTACTTCAACGGAGTATGGATAAGAAAATCAAAATCGTCCATAACTTTGAAGAAATGAATGCATTTACTCTAGGTGACCCAAGTCAACTAGAGAATGCCATGCTCAATATATCTATCAACGCTAGTCACGCTATGCCCGAAGGCGGAACACTCACTTACAGAACTTATCTAAAAGAATTAGAAGACAATGATATTTCTCAACTCTCCAGAGGAACATATGCTGTCGTTGAAATAAATGATACTGGCACAGGCATGACTCAGGAAGTTCGAGAAAGAATTTTTGAACCTTTCTTTACGACCAAAGGCAAAGATAAAGGAACTGGACTTGGCCTATCTGCAACATATGGTGCAATCCAACAACATAGCGGCGCTATATTGGTTGACTCTGAGATCGGGGAAGGAACAAAATTCACACTTTATTTGCCTGCATCTTCTGAAAAGATTCAAAATTCAGCAAATACAGTTGATTCTATACCAGATATAAAAGGCTGCAGACTATTACTGATAGATGATGAAGAGATAATCCTAACAACAGCCAAAGAGATTCTACTACAACTTGAGTGTAAAGTGCAAACCTTTGATAATGGGGTAGATGGAATTGAGTATTTTAAAGATAATCACTCTGAAATAGATATAGTCATACTTGATAAAATCATGCCAGAAATGAATGGCCATGAGGTTTTCAAAGAGCTAAAAAAAATCGACCCAAAAGTAGATGTTATTCTTGCTTCGGGCTACAGTGAAGAACAAGCCCAAGAAATCCTAAATGATGGCGTAAAGACTTTTATAAGAAAACCTTACACGATCTCTTTACTATCTAAAGAGATCGCAAAGCTATTAAGCCAAAAAGATTAAACGATTTTAATCAATTCAACTTGGAATACAAGAGCTGAAAATGGCCCAATTTTTGGAGGACTACCAGCTTCGCCATAAGCAAGATCATAAGGGATATAAACTTCCCATTTTGAACCAACAGACATAAGCTGAAGTGCTTCTTGCCAACCTTTAATTACACCACTAACTGGGAAAGAAACTGTTTGTCCGCGCTGAATTGAGCTGTCAAATACTTCACCATTTATCAGTGTACCTTCGTAGTGAGTCTCAACTGTATCTGTCGCTGCAGGAACTGCGCCATCACCTTCAACCAAAACTTTATACTGAAGACCAGTAGCGGTAACTTTAACTCCATCTTTCGATGAATTTTCAGCAAGGAATTTTTCGCCAGCTTCTTTGTTTTTACCAGCTACTTCAATACGTTGCTTTTGAAGACGCTCTTTGATTTGCTCTTCAAGAGCCATCATCAATTTACCAGCTTCTTCAGCGGGAACTGCACATTCTTCACCAGCTAAACCACTAGTCACGCCAGTCGTGAAACTCTCAACATCTAGCTCAATACCTTGATTGACAAGATTTCCAGCAACCTGTAAACCAATTAGGTAACTGGTTTTCTTATTATCTGTATCCATAATTATCCATTTGATTAGTTATGGCGCCAGTATAGGGGGAAAAGTAAAAAAATCAATAGACCTATCAACTTTCAAAAAGCTGAGACCACGATAAACCTTTTTTATCTTTCTCTGAAGTTAGATAGGAACAATCTAAAGCTGGCCAATTTATATTTAATGAAGGATCGTCCCACTTCAAAGTTCTTTCTGAAGAAGGGCAATAATAATCTGTACATTTGTATACAAGTTCTGTAGCGTCCTCTAGTGTCAAAAAACCATGTGCAAAACCAGGCGGCAACCAAAGTATTTTCTTATTTTTAGCTGAAAGTTCAATTGAAAAACACTTCCCAAATGTTTTTGATTGAGGTCGAACATCTACACAAACATCAAAAACACTTCCTGATACAACCCTTATTAGTTTCCCCTGAGAGTTTGGTTCTTGAAAGTGAAGACCTCGTAAAACACCTTTTGAAGAGCACGAATGATTATCTTGAACAAAATTAAGCTTAGGCAAACCTAAACTATCCCAAGTTTGGGCATTAAACGTCTCCATAAAAAAACCACGTTCGTCTCCATAAACCTGCGGCTCTAAGACTTTAACGCCCTCTAAAGTTGTATCTACAACTTTCATTTACGTGTCACTCTATCTAAATACGACGCATACTTCGTATCACCCAATTCCTTAACCCTTACTTCAATATTCTTTCTTGAAAGCCAACCATTTTCAAATCCTATCTCTTCCAAGCATGCGACCTTTAAGCCTTGCCTCGATTCTAAAGTATGAATAAAGTTTCCAGCCTGAAGTAGACTATCGTGAACACCTGTATCCAACCAGGCGACACCTCGACTAAACTTAACAACTTCAAGAGCCTCATTCTCTAAATACTTTTGAAGCACCGAAACTATTTCTAATTCGCCTCTCTGAGAAGGCTTTATTTCTTTGGCATATTTCACGACATTTTTATCAAAGAAATATAAACCAGTCACTGCAAAGTTTGATTCTGGATTTTCTGGCTTCTCTTCAATCGACAAAACCTGCCCCGTTTCATCAAAATCTACTACACCATAGCGCTCTGGATCATGTACCCAGTAACCAAACACTGTCGCTCCAGATTCTTTCTTAGCTGATTTTTTTAATTGAGTTGATAGGTTTGAACCATAAAAAATATTATCTCCTAAAACTAGGACAACATCATCACCATTGATAAACTGTTCTCCGATGACAAATGCTTGAGCTAGACCGTCGGGACTTTCTTGAACCTCATACTCCAAAGAAACCCCAAACTGAGACCCATCTCCAAGTAATTGTTTAAACAAAGCCTGATCTTGAGGTGTTGTAATGATCAATATCTCTTTTATACCAGCCAACATTAAAACTGAGATGGGGTAATAAATCATCGGCTTATCATAAACAGGTAAGAGCTGCTTTGAAACTGCTATAGTTAAAGGGTGAAGTCTAGTTCCCGCACCGCCAGCTAAAACTATTCCTTTCATAAGAACAGTCTTACTTGAGAAATTTTAAATATTCTTGATGTAACCATACATCATCCCACTTTGATTCTTTTTTTCCTGCAAGTGTATCATCGTCATAGCCTGAAGCTATATCGCTAATCACAACCGATTTATCTACAAGTGTATAAAAAATCCGCCAAGTCTTCACTGCAAAGATATACTCATTATCTGAAATTCTTTTAATTCGATTATTTGACTTTGGAAATGGAAAAACTTTCAAACTAACTTCAACCAAATTATATAAATCCAATCCTTTAGACAAAAGGAATTGAAGTTGGTCTTTTGCTGAATCTGAAAGCTCTACATCAGAGGTCTCCACCTTAGGCACTTTATCTAACCAACCTGATGCAACATTATATGAATCAACTTCTGAAATATATGGCTTAACATCCAATACAGGCGTTCCATCAAGAAGATCATGGTTTCGTATATGAAGCTTACGTCCATCTACTTTAACAAGATCTACAGCTGATATACCAATAGGATTAGGTCGGTGAGGACTACGACAAGCAAATACACCTACTTTTTTATCGCCGCGAGGAGGTTGAACCAATGGTTTCCAATGATTGACACGATCAAAAACAAATACTACCCAGATTTTCTCGAAACCCTCCAAGTCTTTTAAAGCCATCTCAAAGTTTTCCCCCTGTGAAAGCTCAATAACTGAAGTCATTTCAGGTAATATACCTACTTGATGCGGCACTTGATAAAACTCTTGGCAATTATTTGTCACCTGTCCTATAGCAGAAAACTGAAACTCCATAAATACCTATGTCACGATTTAATAAAAAATAGCTGGAAGCGATAAGCTATAACGCTATAATTAAATATACATTAAAAATTCAGGTTTTATTATGAAAGATCTTACATTATTAGTCATGGCTGCCGGTATGGGCTCAAGATACGGTGGACTTAAACAGCTAGACTCTGTTGGTCCATCAGGTGAAACAATTATCGATTACTCTGTTTACGATGCCATTCGTGCAGGCTTCAACAAAGTCGTTTTCATCATTAGAAAAGACTTCGAAAAAGAATTTAAAGACAACGTCGGCGCTAAATATACTGACAAAATCAAAGTTGAATATGCTTTCCAAGATCTCCACGATTTACCTGAAGGCTTCACATGTCCTGAAGGCCGTGAAAAACCTTGGGGAACAGGCCAAGCTATCTTAGTTGCAAAAAAACTAATCAACGAACCATTCCTTGTTATTAATGGCGATGACTTCTATGGAGAGCAATCTTTCAAAGTCGCTGCAGACTATTACTCTCAAGATAAAGATGACTTTAGCATGGTTGCCTTTAGACTAGATAAAACTCTTTCTGAATTTGGTGGTGTGACTCGTGGACTTTGTGAAATCTCGGATGGCAAACTCTCAACAATCGTAGAGACTGGCGATCTTAAAAAAGAATCTGAAAACAATGTCACATGTGACAGAGACATTCAACTAAACGGTAGTGAACCTGTATCCATGAATATGTGGGGCTATACACCACGATTATTTGGTTACCTCGACGAACAGTTCATCGACTTTCTTAAAAAAGAAGGCAATGAAATGAAAAGCGAGTATCTCATACCAACAGTTGTAAATAACCTTATCAATTCTAAAACTGAACACGTTACTGTTCTGCAAAGTGATGCACAATGGTTCGGAGTTACTTATAAGGACGATAAGCCTTTCGTTGTTAGTAAAATCAAAGAGTTAACGGATAACGGAACATACCCAAATCCACTTTTCTAGATCCATTCAAAGGGTGTGCTCAGCGCACCCTTAAGATCTAGTTGCTAAAAAGATCACCATAATCAAAACAAGTAAAACTATAGCTGAGATAGTGACTAATTTGATCATCTTTTCTTGAGGTGAAGCAACAGGTGGCTTCGCAAGCTCACCGTGTTTGATAACTTTCTTAAGTGAGATCTTTTTCTTCTTCCCCTTCGCCGGTGCTGCACTTGTTTGCATTTCTTCGAGAAACTTTGCAGGGTCAAAGGTTAATTGAATAACTTGAGTATTGGCTGTTTTATTTCCAAATTCATCAACATCTACTTCTTCATCCGCTTTAGGTGCTTCAACGTTATCCTTAGCAGATATACTGCTACTGGACGAGAGTTTACTAAAGGAAAGTTTAAGACCCGCATCCATCATTGACGATTCACCCTTGATAGGGCTCTCAACAAAGTCGACATCTTCTACTTCGCCATTTTTAAATTTGCGAAGTACATCTTCAGGATCTGAGATCTCAATAAGGAATGCACAGCGAGAGCATTCATAGTTACTTTTGTCGAGATGAATATCGACGGCTGTTTCACACCTTGGGCAGGCTATTCTAAATACAAATGCTGACATCTTTCAAATGTTGTTTTGATTGTTTATGTATAGTGATTTCAATGCTAGAATAAACAAGGTCTGGATTATATTTTTTTACATTATTAACTAATTTCATCATTCCCCTCTCATGAACAATTTTTCTAAAGAAATCTACACACCATACTTCTGCGAAGAAAATATTTGGCAACTTGTAAAAACCTTCAACACTAATGATCCTACGAAACTCTTCGTACTCTTGCTATCAAACCAGAAAAAAACTATCGCTCTTGCCAACCAACGAGCCATAAATGAAGGCGAATTTATCATATGGGACTATCACGTAATACTTTATAGTGAATCAAACCAAGAGATATTTGATTTTGATACAAGGCTGAATTTTCCAGAAAACTCGTACACATACCTAAGTGATACCTTTGGCGATCAAACAAACATTCCACAAGACTATCAGACATACTGCCGAAAGATCCCTGTAGATATTTATCTTCAGTCATTTCACTCTGACAGACAACACATGCTTGATGAAGCGGGCGAACCACTAAAAGCCTTCCCATCATGGCCAAAAATTCACAGTAAAATGCCAGTAACTTTACAGAACTTAATCGATTTCGAATTTAAAACAGACAAAATACCAGAGTTCAAACCAATCTATAAGCTGTTAAAGTAGACGAATTGAATAATTAGATCTTGCCTCTATCAAAAATAGCCACAAGTTAGTCACAGATAAAAACAATCAGGCCGAGAATGGGATACAGAAGTACTAAAGAATGCGTTGATGATCTAGAGAAACATGGTCACCTCATAAGAATTAAAGAGGAAATAGACCCGGATCTAGAAATCGCTGAAATTCAACGTCGCGTTTACGAAAAACAAGGACCTGCCATACTCTTTGAAAAGGTTAAAAGCTCTCCATTCCCATGCGTCTCAAACTTATTTGGCACTGCTGACAGAACTAAGTTTATTTTTCGAGATACATATACAGAACTCTGTGCTTTACTATCTGCAAAAGCAGATCCCTCAAAGGTTTTAAAAAGCCCCTCGAAACTTATTAAAGCAGTACTAAGTGGTTGGAAAGGCTTACCTAAAAAAGTAAGTAACTCAAGTACAAGTGTCATGCAAAATGAGACTAGCATCAGTCAACTCCCCCAAATTAAAAGCTGGCCAGACGACGGCGGTGCTTTTATAACTCTTCCGCAAGTTTACTCTGAGCATCCAGACCAACAAGGCAAGCCATTAAAGTCAAATCTGGGAATGTATCGAGTACAGCTCTCTGGGAATGAATATGAAATTGACAAAGAAATTGGCCTTCATTATCAAATTCATCGCGGTATAGGAGTTCACCACAAGCTTCATAATGACCAAAACAAGCCATTTAAAGTCGCCATATTTGTTGGTGGACCTCCGGCAAACACTTTCTCCGCAGTCATGCCTCTGCCTGAAGGCATGCCTGAAGTTGCCTTTGGAGGACTTTTAAGCGGCAATAGATTTCACTTTACAAAATTTAAAGATTGGACTTTAGCTGCCGATGCAGACTTCTGTATAATTGGCACTATATCAAACTCTACAAAACCTGAAGGCCCTTTTGGCGACCATCTTGGCTACTACAGCTTAAAACACGACTTCCCTTGCCTAGGGATCGAAAAAGTATTCCATAGGAATGATGCCATATGGCCTTTTACTGTCGTAGGCCGACCACCACAAGAAGATACATCCTTCGGACAAGTCATCCACGACATGACCGCCTCTATATTGCCTACAGAAATCAATGGTTTAAAAGCGGTTCACGCTGTCGATGCAACTGGTGTACACCCTCTTCTGCTAGCTATTGGTGAAGAACGTTATACTCCATATAAAAAGAATAAGCGCCCACAAGAGTTAATGACCATTGCAAACGCAATTCTAGGTAAAGGTCAGCTGTCTCTTGCTAAGTACCTTTTCATTGTCGATGAAGCCGACGATAAATCTTTAGACATACATAATATCGACAAATATATCACACACTTACTTGAGAGAATTGACTTCTCATATGACCTTCACTTTCAAACTCATACTACAATTGACACTCTCGATTATTCAGGAACAGGCGTCAACGATGGTTCAAAAGTTATTTTTAGTGCATGTGGCGAAAAGAAAAACGACCTTAAAAACACTAAACCAGAGTTAACACTTCCTCGTGGCTTTGATAAATATGAAGTCCCTATAGCTGGAACTTTAGCTATAAGGGCCCCGAAGTTCACTTCTCACCAAGACTCTGAGAAGTTATTTAATGAGCTTAGTGAAAGCTTAAAAAGTCAACTCAACTCCAAGCACTATCCACTTATCGTTATTGTTGATGATGCAGAGTTCTGTAAGAAGTCCCTAAATAACTTTTTATGGGTAACCTTCACTCGTTCTAACCCTTCTCATGACATCTATGGCGTTGATTCATTTACTGAATTCAAGCACTGGGGATGTCGAGGTTCATTAATTATTGATGCTCGGATAAAACCGCATCATGCGCCACCATTAGTCGAAGATCCCGAAGTTACGGCTCGAGTTGATAAACTATTTGAAGATATCCCTCAATTAAAAGCTCTCGGCTAATCTCGTTTTGACAGATAGTCCTTTGCACCTTAATTTCATTCATAAAGATTTTTAGGGAACCACACATGGAATCGTACGAAGTTTTAAAAAATGCCATCACACCTGTTGGCGCAAAATCTATTGCCGCAGACATGAGTCTATCTACTTCACTCATTTACAAATGGTGTCAAAGCAAAAGCTACAACGCAGGAGCTGCCGACAATCCACTAGACCGTTTAGCTCATCTTTATGAGTTAACAGAAGACGATAACGTCATTCGTTGGATGTGTGGAGTTGCCGATGGTTACTTCGTTAAAAATCCACAAACTGAAGAAAAAGATGAAAGTACTCTTTTCGATGCGACTCAGCGTATTTTGACAGAATTTTCAGAGATGCTAAGTGCCATTTCAAAAAGTACCGCAGACGATGGTTGCATAAGCAAAAGAGAAGCTGAAGAAATAAGAGCTGAATGGGAAGACCTAAAGTCAATTGCAGAAAACTTCGTCACTTCTTGTGAAAAAGGTCACTTCAGACCTAAAAAATAGCTTTTTTAAACTTTTCTTTCTCGTTTAGAATTGACACAAACGGAAAGACTATTATTATCCTGTCCATCAAGCACGAAAGTGTGGAAAGTGAGTTGTTAGCTCAGTCGGTAGAGCAACGCCCTTTTAAGGCGTGGGTCCAGGGTTCGAGCCCCTGACAACTCACCACTTCTTTTCCATTTTTGAGTTGTTAGCTCAGTCGGTAGAGCAACGCCCTTTTAAGGCGTGGGTCCAGGGTTCGAGCCCCTGACAACTCACCACTTCTTTTCTTAGAAGTTTTACACCAAAAATACTACCCCAAACGTTTAACTCATTATTACAATGAGCAGACTTGCGCTCTCAAAAATCAACAGTAAGTTACTGAAATTTTTTAATACTCTAAATAGAGAATTTTGCGGAGATCATTTTGAATAATTCATATGTTGAAAGAGCTTTAGAAGTTATCAGCGATAAAAATATTCTTGTAAATCTTGCTTCAAGAAGAGCAAGTGAGTTAAGCCGCGGATCTAAGCCACTTGTCGATGTTCCTTCAAGTACTACTTCCCTAGATACAGCTCTTCTAGAAATTGCTGAGGGTAAAGTCCGTTACGAACTTCCTGAAGAGTAGTTCGAAAAACAACGAAGATTTTCAAACCGCCTACGGGCGGTTTTTTTTTAACTATAGGGGACAAAATTGTACATCACCTCACAAAATGAAGCCGATGAGATTTTCGAACGACTTTCTCAAGAAAAGTTTGTCGCTATCGACAGTGAATTTCATTGGACACGTACTTACAACCCTATACCTGCTCTCATTCAAGTTGGCACTGCCGATGAACACTACCTCATCGATGTTACGGAAATAAAAGACTACACCAGCCTTGGTAAGTTCCTCGAAAAAGATGACTGCATCAAGATCATCCACTCTTGTTCTCAAGACCTTATCCTCTTTTATCTTATGACTAAAAAAGTCACTAGAAACATCTTTGATTCACAGATCGCTTATTCTTTCTATAACAACCGCCACCAAATCAGTTTTGGCGGTATGGTAGAAGAACTTACAGGTGAGGCTCTCAGTAAAGGTTCTCAACGTTCCAACTGGCTAAAACGGCCACTATCTCCGACCCAACTACAATACGCTGCAAATGACGTCATCTGGCTCATGAAGTGTTTTCCTACTCTCCAGGAAGAACTCGAAAAAAGAGATAGAACAACATGGTTGAAAGAAGAGTGTGAGCTTTATGAAAATGACGACTTCTATGCCATTACGCCGTCACCTCTTTTATATAAAAATGTAAAAGGCGCTGGCCGTTTTAACAGTCTTCAACTTTCTATTCTACGCGAACTTTGTGCTTGGCGTGAAAAAATCGCCATCAAACTAGACTTAAGACCAAAAGTCTTCCTTTCTGACAACGCTCTTGTATCCATCGTTTATAAAAACCCAAAGAATACAAAAGAGTTAAAATACTGCGACGACATTTCTCCAAATGTCATGCGCTATAACAGTCAAGACATAATCAACTGTATAGAAGTTGGCTCAGCTGTTCCTGAAGATCAGCATCCTCCTGTATTTGAAAAAAGAATTCCACCAAAGCAAGAAGAAAAACTTGCTGACAAAATATTCTCCGTTGTCAATGAAAAATCAGAAGCTCATGACGTTGCTGCAAACCTCCTCATGACAAAAGCTACTTGTCGAAAAATTGCCTCGAGAAAGTTCAAAGGTAAAGAGTTTGACTTTGAAAACCTTTCAAAATGGCGCCAAAATATTTTAAAAGAAGACATAACTAATATTCTTAAGAATTTCTAATGATTATCACCAGTACTAAAAACGATAAAATCAAAAACATCGTCAAACTTCGAAACAGACGTGACCGCGATAAACAACAACTTATGGTTATCGAGGGCTACCGCAGTCTTCTCAGAGCATCCAATAACCACATCGAGGTGACAGAGTTCTACTACTGTCCAGACTTCTTCATTGGTGAAAACGAACAGTCCTTAATCGACCTTTACGAAAGTCGAGGTTCAAGAATCATCGAAGTGACTAAACCTGTTTTTGAAAAGATTTCATATCGTGATAGACCTGAAGGGCTACTTGGTGTTGCTCCATATTTCAATAAAGGCCTTGAGGCACTAGAGTTAGGCGAGTCGCCATTTCTTGTTGTGGCTCAATCCATCGAAAAACCAGGTAACTTAGGCACAATTATCCGCTCAACGGATGGAACAGGTGCAGACGGTCTTATCCTTTGTGATAAATGTACTGACCTTTTCAATCCAAATGTCATAACGGCCAGCACGGGCATTAGTTTTGCATTACCAATTGTCCAAGCCTCTACTAAAGAATGCCTCGAGTACTTAAAAGAAAATAACATCGCTATTCTTTCTGCTACACCCTCTGCAGACACTCTATATACAGATGTTGACATGACCGGCCCAGTTGCTATCATTGTTGGTACTGAACAGTACGGTTTAACTGATGAATGGTTAAAGGAATCAACGATAAATGTGAAGATTCCTATGCTTGGCCAAGCGGACTCGCTAAATGTATCAACCGCAACAACACTCTTGCTCTATGAAGCACTAAGACAAAGAGAAAACAAAGCTCGAGAAAATGGGTGAACTTTTTGACCAGTCGCATGAACACGAGGAAAACACTTCCTTGTCTGAACAGACAATTCGTGGTGAAATTCTCAAAGTAGTTTTTTGCAATCCTGACACTAACTATGCTATCCTTATGCTTCTCACCGAAGACAAAAAAGAGATCTGTGTTGTTGGCAGTGGGACTCTGGTAAATGTTTCACCAGGTGAGTTAATTGAAGCACAAGGTAACTGGACCATTCACAAAGATTGGGGTAAACAGTTCAAAGCTTCTCGATTCAAAGCTATTCTCCCGACGAACAATGCAGGATTAGTTCGTTACCTTTCTTCGGGAAATTTCCCCGGCATTGGTCCCAAAACAGCTGAACGCATAGTTGATACTTTTGGCTCGGAAACCATCTACATTCTCGACAACTACACAACTCGATTAAGTGAAGTCCCTGGACTTGGAAAAAAGAAAGTTGGGGAAATAGCTGAAGCTTGGAAGCAAGTTGCAGATAGACGGGAAATGGACGTCTTCCTTAGAAGCCAAGGTGTCCCAGGAAGTTACTGTGACCGCATCTACAATGCATATGGCGAAAGAACGGCTGATGTTCTCAAGAACAATCCATACCAACTTGCTAAAGATATAAATGGCATAGGCTTCACCATCGCAGATAAGATCGCCCGTGAAATGGGCATAGAACTCACAAATACTTTTCGACTTGCTGCTGGTATAGAACACACCCTGCGTAACATGTCAGACCGTGGTCATACTTGCCTTCCGGAAAACTATCTCGTCGATCAAGCTGCTGAAACACTCGGCGTTGAACGTTCATTTGCAGAGTCTGGTTTACAACGAGCTGTACTAGATGGGGCCGTTATGGCTGACACAATCGAGGGCCATCCAGAAAAGTTCATTTATAAGTTAAACTTTTTCCACGAAGAAAGTCGACTTGCTGAAAAAATCGTCACTCTACTCAATAATCCAAAGAAAGATGACCAAGAAGCTCTGCGCTTTGTAAATGATCATTTAAATGACGATCAAGAAGCCGCTGTCGAAAACTCACTAAAGTATCGCATGTCAATTATCACTGGTGGTCCAGGTGTTGGTAAAACAACGACAATTGATGAAATAGTCCAGCAAGCAAAACTCAAGCAGATGAAAACTTACTTAGCAGCGCCGACCGGCCGTGCTGCAAGACGCATGAGCGAAGCCACTGGCCATAAAGCTCAAACTATTCATCGCATGTTAATCATGAGTGAAGAAGACGACTCAACCGTCTTCAATGAAGACAAACAACTCAAGTGTGACCTACTTATTGTCGACGAAGTTTCCATGCTCGACATATCCCTCGCCTATAGGCTATTTTCGGCTATACCAACGGATGCAACAGTAGTCTTGGTCGGAGATAAAGATCAGCTTCCTTCTGTCGGTCCAGGAAATGTTCTTCATGACTTTTTAAGTTCTGGAGAAATACCCGTAACAACTCTCTCTAAGGTTTATCGCCAGACTGAAGGTAGTAAAATCATCAGTAACGCTCACTCGATTAATCGTGGCTTTTTTCCAGATGTCCAAAACCCTCCAAAAGGCGTAAATGGCGACTTCTACTGGATTGAAAAAAACAACCCTGAGCAAATAGAAGAAATGATCGTCTTTATGATGAATGAAAGAATCCCTGAGACTTTTGGCCATGAGGCAAAAGAAATACAGGTACTCACACCAATGAATCGCGGTGCATGTGGGCGAGAGTCGTTAAATGAAAAGCTGCAGGCTTCTTTAAATAGTATTCACAAAAACCAATTTAAGTTTGGTGAAAAACGTTTTATCATCGGTGACCGCGTTATGCAAATCACCAACAACTATGATAAAAAAGTCTTTAATGGTGACCTTGGCTACATCTTAGACATCGATTCTAAGGCAAAATCTTTTACTGTCATGTTCGAATCCATGACGGTTCAGTACTCTTTCGATGATGCTGGGCAATTAACTCTTGCCTATGCCTCAACTATTCACAAGTCTCAAGGTAGTGAATTCCCTGTTGTCATCATTCCTCTAGTAACTCAGCATCATGTTATGCTCCAAAGGAATCTTCTATATACAGGAGTTACGCGTGCCAAAAAGCTCATTATACTAGTTGGTCACAAACAAGCTTTACAAAGATGTGTAGAGAATAATAGACAAGCTAGACGCTGTACACAGTTAAGCCACAGAATCAATTGTGAGTCTCAAAAACATCTTAGATAGATTTTATTTCCGGATGATTTAAACGCTGGCCAATTTTTCGCCAAACTTCCTTATCTGCTTCAGTACGTATATCTGGCTTAAAACCAAAAGATAAATAAAGGCAGATCGCCGGAGTTCTCACCGACAAAGTTCGTAAATAACAACGCTTATGACCAAGATCTTTCAAACGAGTAAGTACATTTGAGATCAACGGCTTTGCCAAGCCATTACCTTGATAGTCTGGATGAACTGCGACCCAATGAACTCGACCTAAGCTTTCGCCATGGTAGTCGTCATTATACCAAGAAGTCGCTGTCGCTATAGCGCGCTCATCCTTATCACATATATAAAACTGTCGTCTGCCAAGCTTTACTTCATCGGCACCAAAGTATTCTTTAAACATTGCTGAGTAAATCTTGTTATAGTGATCTGCCGCTTTATAAATCTGGAACCAGTTTTCTTCATCGCCCTTATGGTAACTTCTTAACTTAAAGCTTTCAGGCAAAGGATGTTCTGGTATATTCTCCAAATCTGGACGAATCATAAATATTTCTTGAATGTCCATCAGCAGCGAATCCCAGTTAGATTTTGATTCAAGTGAACTTTCTCTTTATCTTTCAGTAACTCAGGAAGTTCAGAAAATTGTTCTTTAGAAGGCATAAAGAAACACTGGCATAACTCAAAAGACTCTTTGTTATTTTGAACAAAGTCATCCAACGAAAACATCTCTTCACTTAGATACAAATGATCATTCATTGATTTCAGCTTCAATGCTCCTGAAACATCTTGTAGAGGCTTACTCGCTCTTATAAAAGTCAGATAAGCACCACCCTGAAAGTCTTCTTCTGTAAACTCAGAAACTTCATACTTCCCAGACATACTCAAATCATCTAGTTTAACTTCAAAGGCTCGAAACGAACTTAACTTTTCAGTATCGAGAGCTTCTTCACTTAAGATTAAAAAGTTTACACCGCTATTAAAGCTAAAGTCGTACAGCTGTGGGGGAATATAGCCACTGCTGAGGTTTGCCCATAAGCTTCGATCAAAGCTAAAGACAGGAGTAATCTTATTAAAACTTTGTAGTTCTTTAAGAAAGAGTTCTAAATCACTTTCTAAATCTACATCACAAAGATAAAGATAGGTTTTTTGTGGGTTTTCTAAATCGATTTGGGAATTCATTGGACTAGTTTGCTTCTTTTTCAGCTTGGAGCTGGGCACTTGTTTTATTTAGACCAATAGGAAACTTTGTATGGAGTCTAAATAATTGAAGGAATCTAAGGATATTTTCACTGACATTTATCAACATAAACTTGCGATTGCTCTCACCAGTTAAGCGATAAAACTCAATGATCAATTGTATGCCGCGTACATCTATCGAGTAAACATTTGTCAAGTCAATAACGAGCAGTTCCCATTCTTGAGGTGAGGAGTCTATACCATTCATTATTTCAGCATGAACTGTACCTACATTACGTGCGACCAGATTGAGTTCTGGCATTGCAAACAATTCTGCTGAACCTGTTTGAAACATGTTAATTTATTCCTCTTAGTGACTGCTGTTAATATTCATCTCCGAGGACTGTGAGTCAAGCACGACAGTGCGAACAAGAAGCATTTCAGTGATATTTCCCAAAAAAAGTTCAATATTTTTTTCTGCAAAATATAATTTCCCTACCAGCTCAAGTTATATAAATCATGTGATCAAAAAGAAAAGTGAACTTTTTTTCGAAAAACTCTGACAGTTTTTCAAAAAGCTGAGGTTATAGCAGTAGTGAAAGTTGAATGTCGCTTCAACTCTCAAGGGATTTTAACCATTCTTCCACACACACCCGTAGCGGATCGGCTTTGGCCGGTTCGCTACCTTTTTTCTTATATAGTTTCTTGAGTTGCCTCTAAAGAATGATACTATTTTTGAAATTCATTCCGGAGAACCTTTGTGACCAAGAAACAAAAAGCTGCTGAAATCCATACGATCCTCGAAGAGCTTTATCCTGAAACACCCATACCTCTCGATCACAAAGACCCGTACACACTTTTAGTAGCCGTCTTGCTCTCTGCACAGTGCACAGATGCAAGAGTGAACACCATAACCCCTGCCCTTTTTGAATTAGCCGACAATCCAAAAGATATGGCCATGCAAGAAGTAGAAGACATAAAGGCAATCATTCGTCCTTGTGGACTCTCTCCGCGAAAGTCCAAAGCTATTTCTGAACTTTCCTCAATCATCGTCAATAAACACAATGGTCAAGTCCCACAAAGTTTTGATGACTTAGAAGAGCTACCTGGTGTTGGTCATAAAACAGCCTCTGTTGTTATGGCGCAAGCCTTCGGAGTTCCTGCTTTTCCGGTTGATACCCACATTCATAGACTTGCCCGCCGTTGGGGTTTATCTCCGGCGAAAAATGTCAATCAAACAGAAAAAGATCTTAAAAAACTATTTCCCGAAGACAAATGGAATAAACTTCACCTACAAATCATTTTCTATGGACGCGAGTACTGTCCTGCTAGAAGCCACAAAAAAGAGCTTTGTCCGATTTGTACTAAGTATGGTGTTAAAGAATAGATGATCGATATCTTGCTACACATAATGGGCTGGTTAGCCATGGGTTGTATTTTACTAGCATTTTACTTGTTATGTAACGAAAAAGTAACTGCCAAAAGTAAATCCTACCAAGTATTAAATATAGTCGGTTCTAGTTGCTTTGTTGTCACACTTTCTATCACAAAAGCCTGGCCGGCTGTCGCATTAAATGCTATATATGCAGCCATTGCAGCAAATGCTCTGATTAAAATTTACCGTTCAAACGACAAAACAGGCCAAGAATAACTTTGTTTAATATCAAATTTCCGCTTCAACATATTCATGGCCGAAAACTATATATAGCAGATGGCTGGAAAGAAAAGATTGCAGAGTTCGGCCTAACAGAAGAAGTCGATTGGTTAACTTTAAAGCCTGGTGAACTTGCAAGTGGTAGTCATCGTGTAAATGCCTACAAAGTCACTTTAAAAGATGGGCAATCTGTCTACTTCAAAACCTACTCTTTTCATGGTCAATATATGGACTACTTCTTCAGAAAAAGTAAGTGTGCCATAGAAGTTAACAGTTACCAAACTATCAAAAACATCGGCGTTCCAACAATCGAGCCTCTCGCCTTTGGTGAAGATCGACTTTTCGGTATGCTGAAGTCTTGCACGGTTGTTACGCTTGGAGTCGACGACACAACTCAACTCGAAGACTTTGCTTATAAAGTCTGGCGCCACATGGAACCTGCAGATAAGAAGAAAGCTTTCGAAGACATCTTCAATGAAACAGCAAAATATACCGCGATGATCCATGATAATAATTTCTTTCACTACGACTTAAAGTGGCGAAATATTCTCGTTAAAAAAGAAGGCGACAACTACAAAACTGTTTGGATTGATTGTCCTAGAGGGCAAACTCTAAATTTGCGCAGTGATCGTGGTCGTATGGTCGATTTGTCATGTTTAGCTCGACTCGCACTTTCATACCTCACGAAAACTCAACGATATAGATTTCTTGTAAAGTACTTAGGCGCTAAGGCAACTAAGGAAAATGTTCGTTCTTTATGGAATGCTGTGACAGATCACTTATCGAGAAGACCACCAAAGCCAGTAGATTTTTCGGAATAAACTAAGCCAATAAGTTTATATGGCTTCTTTGAGCTAATTGCGGCTTAAATAAGGAATTTACTTTTTTCTGAGCTACCGACATATCGGCCACTTGAGCATTTCGCTCTTTCTTTTCTTCTATCATCGATTGCTGAGTTTTGGTAAAAGTCTCTGTATCGCTATTCGAGTTCGTCTTTTGGAATTCAGTGCGGTTCTGCTTGTGAAGCTTAAGTTTTACAGAGCCAAGTTCCAGCATAAAGTCCGTGCTATTCTCTTTGACCAAAGTTTTACTTTCGTCTGAAAACTGCACATGCTTCGCCGTCTTATGACTTTCGTCACTCTTACGTACTGAGTGCGAACTACTTAACTGCCCAACTTGCATTTTTGTTCCATTTTTTAACTACTTCTAAGCAAAGGTATTTACTAACAGCCCAGATAGTTGACTTGTCGTGCGAAAGTTCATCACTGACGAATCCGTATGAGCTGCCGCCGAAAAGTTATTTGTCCCCATATTCATCGAAAAATCCTGCCCCATAGAACCTGGTGATCTAGGTATACCATACGCTTCGTTACGTATTTCCTTTTGCATCTGTATGCGAGCATCATTCATGATCGACATCGCCATAAGGTTCACGCCTATGTCTTTTTTCGTAGGAGAAGCTACTGATCCACTAGCAGTCAGTATATTTCTCATCTTACGTACAGTTGCTTCTGAAGTTCTTTCGGTAGTTAGATCAACATCCATATTCAAGTCGACAGCAAACTGTTGGTCCGCCACATCTTTCATAAGGGTCGTTGCAGAATTGATCGCGCCACCACTTAAAAATACTTGGGCATCGCGACGGTTGCGTACATCTTTATCAAGTTGCCTGAGTTCCGACAGGCTCATATCTTCAGAAGTACCTTTCTCATGAGGGATCGGGGAAGTTGACACCAGCGGTAGACCGTTAGAGTCGACCGTTGTTTTAGTTTTTGACTCGACGCTTTCGGGCATCTTAAAAGTCGCAACTGTTGCTAGTCCTGAGACTGTCATACTTTCCCTATTCTGTTCTGTTCCTAACTCTTACACTATGGCAAAGAGTCTCTAATTCCAAGAGTTAAATAATTAACTTCAAGACATTATTAGATTGGTACTAAATGACTTACAGAGCCTTCATGCAAATTTTATTTCGAAATCCCTTAGGATTAAGCACAAATAAGTAAAAGCTTTCTCAATTCTCCAGCCATGTCTTTTTCTCATTTTGGAATTAAATTCTTTCTATGAACTTTCATCCTATAATCAAAAACTGGTTTGATGAGAAATTTGACGCTCCGACTGAAGTTCAACTCAAGTCTTGGCCACAGATATCTCAGAGAAACAACGTCCTTTTATCTGCACCAACTGGTTCAGGTAAGACACTTGCTGCGTTTCTGCCTGGGATCAATCAACTTTTAACAGAGTCACTTCTAGGTGAGCTCAAAAATGAGACGAAAATTCTCTATATTTCTCCTTTAAAAGCATTGAGCAATGACATAAGACGAAATCTCGAAAAACCTCTTCTTGAAATCAATCAGAAAGCCACCGAGACAAACTCATTTTTTCAACCATTGAACGTTAAACTGAGAACAGGCGACACTTCTCAAAGCGATAGAGCCAAGATAGTCAGAAAACCACCTCATATACTCGTCACTACTCCAGAGTCTCTCTTTCTTTTACTCACGTCTGAAAAAGGTAGAAATGTTCTTCAATCAATCGAAACTGTGATCGTCGATGAGATCCATTCACTAGCTCGCGACAAACGTGGTAGTCACCTCTCTTTATCACTCGCAAGACTTGACCGCCTCTGCTCAAAAAAACCGACAAAAATAGGTATATCTGCGACCCAAAAGCCAATGGAGAAGATCGCCGACTTTCTTTGTGGTGAAGCCCCAAAAGATCAACTTTTCTCCAACTGTGAGATAATAAACACAGGTCACCTCAAAGACCTCGATATGGCTATAGAAACACCAAGTGCAGAACTCAGCACTCTTTGTAGTCACGAACAATGGGAAGACATATATAATCAACTTGCCGAAAACATAAAGAGTCACCGCAGTACACTTGTCTTTGTAAATACCCGGCGTATGGCGGAAAGGCTTAGCTTTCAACTTTCTGAACTACTTGGAGAAGAATCGATTACTAGTCACCACGGTTCTCTCTCGAAGGACATTCGACTCAATGCAGAAGAAAAGCTTAAAAACGGTGAGCTAAAAGCTATCGTTGCCACAGCCTCTCTAGAACTCGGAATAGATATAGGCTATATAGATCTCGTCTGCCAGATTGGTTCTCCTCGCAGCATTGCCGTTTTTCTACAAAGAATCGGACGATCTGGTCACGCCGTTGGCGCTCTTCCAAAAGGACGTATCTATCCTGTAACTAGAGATGAACTACTCGAATCCATGTCGCTTATTCAGGCCATCAACAATCACCAACTAGACCAGATCATCATTCCCGAAAAGCCTCTCGACATACTCGCTCAGCAAATCGTCGCTATCACAGCTTGTGAAGAGATAAATGTTGATGACCTTTATCAGCTTTGTCGAAACTCTTGGACCTTTAGAGAACTCAGTCGTGAACAATTCGACGCAACAGTTCTCATGCTGGCCGAAGGTGTAAATCCAGACAATCGCCAAGGTGCATATATTCACCTAGATCAAATAAATGGTCTCATTAGAGCTCGAAAGCATGCACGTATAGCTGCTTTAACATCTGGAGGAGCCATTCCTGAAAATGCCGATTACCGAGTGGTGACTGAAGATGGAACTCTTGTTGGTGGAGTCAATGAAGATTTTGCCATAGAGTCCATGCGTGGTGATGTATTTATACTCGGAACAACTTCATGGCGAATCATGAATGTTCGCGGTACGACTATGACTGTGCAAGATGCCCAAGGTGCTGCTGCCACCATTCCATTCTGGTTTGGAGAAGCTCCTGGTCGATCAATTGAACTAAGTGAAGAACTTTGTGCAGTTCGAGAACACATCGCTCAAAGCCTCGGAAGCATTCATAAAGACAAACTCATCGCGCAACTATCGAACAGCTTTAAGATGAGTTTAGATGCCGCAAAACAAGCCGTCATTTATATAGAAAGTCAAATAAACGCTACTGGTATAGTCCCTACTCTAAAGCACATCATTTTCGAGCGCTTTTTTGATGAATCGGGTGGTATGCAACTAGTCGTCCATTCGCCATTTGGAAGTCGTGTAAATCGAGCTTGGGGCTTGGCTATGCGCAAAAGGTTTTGCCGAGGCTTCAACTTTGAACTACAAGCTAGTGCAGACGAGAACGGCTTTCTTCTATCTCTCGGGCCGCAACAAAGTTTTCCTCTTGAAGACATGTTTAAACTAGTACCTGTAAGTGTCGCCCAAAAAACACTCGAACAAGCCCTTCTTGCTGTCCCCTTATTTCAAATCCGTTGGCGGTGGAATGCAACTCGAGCCTTAGCTGTTCTACGTCAACGAGGTGGCCAAAGAGTCCCACCAGCTCTACAGAGGTTTAAGTCCGACGATTTACTTACATCTGTCTTCCCCCAATCAACGGCTTGTCTGGAGCATATCACTGGTGATATAGAGATCCCTACTGAACACCCTCTTGTTTACCAGACTCTCATGGACTGTCTCCATGAAGCAAACGATCTCGACATGTGGATAGATGTCCTCAAAAAAATTGATAGTGGCGACATAAAACTCTACGCCTGTGACACCACTGAGCCATCGCCATTTAGCTACCAGCTCATTCACGCAAACGTCTATTCCTTTTTAGATGACGCACCAGCAGAGGAAAGGCGAACTCGTGCCATAAGTACGCGTAGAACACTAAACCCAGATGACATGAAAGACTTGGGTTGGCTCGATCGAGAAGCTATTCTCAAAGTCAAAAATGATGCAACACCACTTATACGAAATGCCGATGAACTGCACGACACCCTACTCATCCAAAAGCTACTTTTTAGTAATGCCCAACCTGAATGGCAAATATGGATAGAAGAACTCAAAAATGCTGGCCGAGCCGCGACCATACAAGTAGAAAATAGAACTATACTTTTTGCCGTCGAACGTTGGCCAATCATAAATGCTATATGGTCGGATAAAGAAAGCCAGCCAAAGTTTGTTTTACCTGATGCCCTAAATATACCTTTTTCATTTGAAGATGCAGTCAAGTCTATCACCCGAGGAGTTCTCGAAGTTTCGGGCCCAATTACCGGCTTAGAAATAAGTAAAACTCTGGGTCTCAAGTTTGACCATATATTTCAAGCCCTGCTCGCTCTCGAAGTCGAAGGCTTTATTTTACGTGGCAACTACAGTCAAGAAGTGCGTGACCCGCATCAAATCCTTGCTGATCTTGAAAAAGACATTCCAAATGAAAGTGTCCAGTGGTGTGAACGCCGCTTACTTTCACGTATTCATCGGCTCACCATCGACAGTCTACGTCGACAAATACAACCAGTAGACTCTACTGTCTTTCAAAAGTTTTTATTAGATAGACATAACCTCAGCTCTCCAGATAAATTTAAAGGAAAGCAAGGTTTTAACAATGTAATCGACCAATTAGAAGGTTTTGAAATACCAGCAGCATCTTGGGAAGAAGATATATTCCCAACGCGTATTGCTGACTATAAAACTTTTTGGTTAGATGAAAGTTCGATGTATGGTGAAACTCTTTGGTGCCGATTAAAACAACTGCCACAGATAGATGAGGCAAATACTTCAAAATTGAACTCATCGACGCCAATCAGTATCTGCCTTCGTGAAAACATCCATTGGCTTATTGCGCCAAACAAACAACAAGAAAAGCCTCAACTTCGAAGCGACGCCGCAAAAGTTTATCATGCTCTCGAGACCTCCGGTGCATTATTTAGCGAAGACCTACGAATAGCAGCAGGCCAGATGAAGTCTCAAACCGAAGACATCCTCTGGGAGCTTGCAGGCCGTGGCTTAGTCATAGCGGATGGCTTTGCATCACTTCGCAAACGATTATCAAAGAAAAAAGTTTCACGTTCCAGACGTGGACAGAGAAGATCCTCGCCGACAGGTCGTTGGAATCTATTCCCAGGACTACTAGCAGAAGAAGCTCCACAAGAACGCAGAAAACAATGGGCGGAACTCTTACTGCACCGCTACGGCATACTATTTCGCGACCTGCTAGAACGTGAAAAGTGCGCGCCTTCTTGGGGCTTACTCGTTCCAGTCTTGAGAAGAATGGAAGCTCGTGGGGAAATACGCGGTGGAAGGTTTATCAATGGCGTCGGAGGAGAACAATATGCTCTACCAGGAGCTGTTGAAAAACTGCGCAAAATGAAAGACGAAAAAGACTCTAACTATACCATCATACCGGCAATAGAACCGGCAAACCTCGAAGGTATAATCAACCAATCTAGTAAAGTAAAAGCAAGGCGTGGCAACAACCTATGTTATCTTGATGGCGAATGCATAGCCGCTCTAGAAGCCTCAAAAGTCTCCTGGATTAAGTCCGTCACACAATCCGTCAAAATCCAAGTTGAACAGGCGCTAAAACTCGATGGCAAAACTAGAGCTATCAAAAAAATAAAAATTAAGCCTGAAGACGACAATCAACTCATGCTTTTCTGAGAGACCTGTAAAGGGAAACTTAGACAGAATTAACAGAGATTTTCACATCCATATCAGCAGTAGCTCTCGGGTAACCATAGTAACCAACAGCATAACCATCAATCAACATATACTTTACATTATGAAGGTTTAACAACTTCAAGAAGTCTTTGAAGTCTTGGGGCAGTATCATAACCAAACACTATTTTACGGTTCAACTCAACTTCTTCGAGTCGTTCTATTGGGCTTTTTGCACGCCAATATTCCTTCTCATCAGTCTCCTGTAACGAGGTAACTGCAAAAGAAGTCCTATCAACTTTTATATCTCTAACACTAATCATAGTTATAACATAACCTTAAACAAGGAAAAAACTAATATTGTGATCATAAGTGGAAAACTATCATAAAAATAAACACTTTACCGAGACTGCAAAGTTTTTAGGAATAGCTTTTACACCTTAAATTTATTTTTTAGAATGGCTTAAAAACCAAGTATAAAGCTCAGGATTAGCATACGTTTGGGTCCAAGAATCATGCTTTACACCAGGATAAATAGTAAACTTTATATTTCCTTTGGCTTTCTTTAAAGCATCTACTATTACTTGAGTTTTTTTGATATTCACAACATTATCTTTATCACCATGAAAAGTCCAAATAGGAAGTTTCTTTAATGACTTCGCAGCTTTAGGATTCCCTCCACCACAAATTGGCGCTACTGCGGCAAAATGCTTAGGCGACTTTGCTGCCCAAGCCCATGAACCAAAACCACCCATACTCAAACCTGTAAGGTAGATTCTCTTCTCATCAACTTTGTAATTTTTCTTCACATGTTTCAAAAGAAGCTCTAAATCATTTGGCTTCCACCACCCTTTGCCTTTACCCGCTTTTATATCCTTTAAGCACTGAGGAACAACTAATAAAAATGGAAAATCTTTCTTACTTTCCGCTTCCTTAGAAGGCCCATGCTTCTTTGCCTTAAGTATGTCACTCCCTCTTTCACCCATTCCATGCAAAAAGATCATTAAAGGCAGAGTCTTTTCAGAGGTATAATTCTTTGGCTTATAAACTAAAAAATCTTTATTTATCGACACAGTTTTAGAGAATACTGAATCGGGAATTTGAGCCGTCTCTGGCTTAACTTGAGCTTGTAAAAAAGAAGTTGCGAAAAGAAATACAGCGAGATAAGATAAAAGTTTCATTCTGTGTCCTATATGAGTAGAGTTTATTATATATGGCTTTTGAAACCTAAACCTGACGTAGCAGTTTCACTTTTCTAGAAAGTCTCTTTTCATACTACGCCAGCGAGGCTAAATCTTTTCGATATCTACAGATGCTTTTTGAAGTCTTTCGCTGTATCTATCGACAAGGAAATCAGCTTTATCTCTCGTGAGATAAGTAAAGCGCATGAGTTCTTCCATAACATCGACAACTCTTTCTCGAAATGGAGACTCTTTCATTCTACCATCTTCATGAAACTCATTATAAGCTTTAGCAATAGATGATTGATTTGGGATAGTGATCATCCGCATCCAACGACCAAGAATTCTCATATTGTTAACCGCATTAAAACTCTGAGAGCCACCAGAAACTTGGATCAAACCAAGCGTTCTTCCTTGAGTAGGCCTGACTGCACCTATACTAAGTGGAATCCAATCGATTTGAGTCTTCATCAATCCCGACATGTTTCCGTGTAACTCTGGCGAAGACCACACTTGTGCTTCAGACCACAAGCTAAGCTCTCTTAACTCTTGAACCTTTTCATGCTCGACTGAATTCTCTTGATCAAATACCGGTAGACCTTTAGGATTAAAGAACTTCACTTCTGCGCCCATATATTCGAGAATTCTGCCCGCTTCCTCTGCAGCTAGTCTAGAGTAAGAACGATCGCGCAAAGATCCATATAAAATGAGTACTCTCGGTGGATGCTTCATTTCTGAGGTAGCGGCTAAAAGATTAAATGTTTCTTGTTCTAAATAGTCCATAAAACTCTCGATTAAATAATTTACTTTGAGATCAAAATCTATCTTTAAGCTTAAGTGTCAAGAATTAATTTTCTAGAGGACTCATTATCTCATGATTTTAAACAAAATCTCTGAGCGACTTGTTCTCCATCGGCACAAATACTTCACCCAAAACTAAGAAAGTTGTCGAAGTCCATATATTTCTAAATCATCATCAACAAAAGCTCGGCCAAACCTTTTCTTTTTGCCTCGTTCAGAACCCCAGATAACAATGGCCTGTTCTTTTAGAGCTAAACGACTACCCAAAACAGCACTATCAATCCAGTAGCGGCTCCTCCTGAGGAGTATACTTTTATTGCTAGGCTCAGACCTTTTCACCGCTCGATCAGTCTCTTCTTGAGAAGCACTGTTTTCTCCGGCTATAATACCTGCAAAACGTCTTCTAAAATACTTTTCAAGACCAGATAAACTTTCTCGTTCTAGGTAGATGGCTAATGCAGGCACTAAATGAGCCTGAAATGACTTTGAAAATGGGTGCGTACCCGTAAGCGTCAATTCTAGGGCATCTTCATCTTAAGCATAGTCATCCTATACTTGTTTTGTTTATTAAAAATCAGGCATATGATGAAGTTCAACAATAAGCAAGAACAGTATGAGTGGTGGACTAAGGCCATCGGAAAAATTCAAAGTCATGATAAAAGTATCCGTGAGGGGTGCCGTGAAGTTGGAATTCAATTTTGGCAATACTACGAATGG
>JAJPOQ010000171.1 GCA_021232515.1 Lentisphaeraceae bacterium | reverse complement strand
GAAGCTGACCGAGGCTATTTGGCACACTATTATTATATGGATACAATATTTTAAGACGAGAAAGTTAAAGCGAATTGATGAGATTGGATAAGTGATTGATAAAGGTTTAAAACACTGAATAAATTATTCAGCAAGTCTTAGTTAAACTCCTTAAAAATCTGCATTCCGAGGAGTTCTAGGAAATGGAATAACATCACGGATATTCCCCATACCTGTACAAAACTGAACAAGTCTCTCAAAACCTAGACCAAAACCAGAGTGTGGAACTGAACCAAATTTGCGCAAGTCGGTATACCACCAGTAATCTTCCGGATCCATATCTATATCGCGAATACGTTGCTCAAGTAAGCCAAGGTTATCTTCACGTTGAGACCCACCGATAATCTCGCCGATTTGAGGACAAAGAACATCCATAGCTCTAACAGTCTTTTCATCATCATTTAGCTTCATATAAAAAGCCTTGATTCCACGAGGGTAATCAGTTACCGTCACCGGTTGTTTAAAGATCTCCTCAGTCAAGTAACGCTCATGTTCTGACTGTAAGTCTATGCCCCACTTAACAGGGAACTGAAATTTCTTAGGAGCTTTCTCTAATAACTGAACTGCCTCAGTATAAGTAATCTTGGTAAACTCAGCTTTTGAAAGCTTTTGTAAACGCTCTAGAATCGTTTTATCGACACGTAAGTTAAAGAACTCTATATCCTCAAGGCAATTGTCGAGAACATAGTTAAAACAGTATTTGAGGTAAGCCTCTGCCAATGCCGCGTCATCATCTAAGTCAAAAAAGGCAGCTTCAGGTTCAACCATCCAAAACTCAGCCAAGTGACGACTGGTATTTGAATTCTCAGCTCTAAACGTCGGACCAAAAGTATAAATACGGCCAAGAGCACAAGCATAAGTTTCACCATTCAATTGACCACTAACAGTCAAGTGAGCTTTACGACCAAAGAAGTCGCGTTTGTAATCGACCAAGCCTTTATCTGTTTTGGGCACTTTATCCAAATCTAAAGTCGTTACCTGAAACATCTCGCCAGCACCTTCACAATCAGATGCAGTGATAATCGGTGTATGTAGATTCAAGAAATCGCGCTCTTGGAAAAACTTGTGAGTTGCCATTGATAATGCACTGCGAACTCTAGCTACAGCACCTATAGCATTTGTTCTCGGTCTTAAGTGAGCGACTTCACGAAGTTTCTCAAAGGAAATACGACCTTTCTGAAGTGGATAAGTGTCATCTGTGTTACCATAGATAGTTATCTCTTCTGCCTGCATCTCATACTTCTGACCTTTGCCAGGAGACTCAACAATTTTTCCTTCGATAGCCAAAGAAGCACCAGTATGAAGCTTAGTTATGTCGTCGTAGTTTGATAGGTTATTATCAGCAACAACCTGAAGACCTTTTTGCTTAGAACCATCATAAAGCTCTATGAAAGAAAACCCTCCTTTAGAGTCTCTCCGAGTTCTCAACCAACCTTGAATAATAACCGATTTACCGATGTGATCATCACAGAGGTTTTTCAAAAGGACTTTATCTGACATAACTTCACCTAGTTTAGAAAATTCATTTTCCTAAATTTTACTCTCAGTATAGGAAGAATGATAGACTCGATTTTATTTTAAAGAAGGATTTAATTTTGGAAGAAAATTGGACAGGATTTACATGATTTACAGGATACGTTTATAAAGGGTAAATATTTAAGGGCAAAAAATGATTAATGATAAACTAAGTCAAGAAGTTATCGGCTGTGCATTTCGAGTTTACAATACCTTGGGCTTTGGCTTTCTAGAGTCTGTTTATGAAAAAAGTATGCTCATAGAACTTCAAAAAAATGGCTTACAAGTTAAATCTCAAGAGCCAATTAAAGTTATCTATGATGAGCAGATAGTGGGTGATTTTTATGCAGATTTACTTGTAGAGAACAAACTTATAATAGAGTTAAAAGCGGCTTCTCTAATTATTCCTGCGCATGAAGTTCAGTTAGTCAATTACCTAAATGCTACAGGTTTTGAATATGGGCTGCTAATTAACTTTGGACCAAAAATTGATATCAAACGGAAATATAGAGTACTTACAAAAAATTAATCCTGTCCTTCCTGTAAATCCTGTCTAAAATTCTATCAAGGAAAATGTTAAGAACAAGCCTTCTTAGTCTTATCAAAACGACGGATGTAAGTACAGCGCTGACACAAGTCTTCGACCAATTTGTTATTTTGAAAGCCAATGAACATCTTCATAGCTCGTTCTGAATTCAAAATATCAACAATCGAGTCTTTATTCGCATCGCCAAGTTTGATCACACCTTCACAATCAAAGCAACAAGGAACAACCGTTCCATCACTTAAAATGGCAATCTGATTTTTCATAGCTTTACAACGACCATTCTCACTTTGAAATGGCATCTCTAAAGTCGGCCAATCAAAGTTCTCAGAGACATTTAAAAATAAATTTCCCTTGAGACGATTACCAAGGTTCGATAAGTCGTTAATAACCTCATCTGATATATCAAAAGCTTCTTGGATACGACTGATAGTCAACTCATTTTTCTTTAAAGCTTCTTGGAGAGTTTCACCATTCCAAAGTCGATAATGAATATGAATGTCGTCATTCATTTCAAAAGCTTTCTTACTGAATCTAAAGATCTTTTCTAAGTAACTTTTGTTGTCCATACCCTTATAGTTAGACTCAAAACTCTGTAGTGAGAAATTGACTTGGAGAATAGCCGGAGAAAGTAAAGTTTCCTGCATTTCACTATTGAGAAGAACACCATTAGTAACGATAGAAACTGGCATCCCGTGCTTTTCACAAATAGCTAAAAAGCCTTTGAGGTTTGGATGAAAAAGAGGCTCACCCATAACATGCAGGCAGATCATATTTGTCAGTGGATTTAACTGCTCAACCAAACTTTCAAAAAGATAATCTTCCATAAAGGCAGTAGGGCGCTTCAATGAAGATTGCGGGCAGAAGTCACACTTAAGATTGCAGCTATTGCTGATCTCGACATATACTTTTCTAAATCTAATTTTTCTCATGCCGCCAACCATAACTCACTTCTTCAGAAAAAAAAGGATTGTAAAGTTATTTGCTTTCGCGTTTCAGCTTAGCTATTTCTTGACGCAACTCAGAATTCTCGGCGGACAACTTCATAAATTGTAAAAGGATTGTCGGGACTCTAAGTTTCCCCTCAGAATAACGCCAAATATTAGAACGGTCATAACCAGTGATTTTAGAAACATATACAGGGCCGCCCATTTCTTTGACCCAGTCTTTAAATTCAAATCTTTCTTCGTTTTCCATAAATCAAAAACCATCTTTTGTTATCTGTTTTGAAAATTTGCTTCTTAAAAACTTTTACTGTCTATTATAATAATCAATAGGTTAAAAAGTTATCAAAAGTTTTACTATGAAAAAATTCACATTAATCGAACTACTAGTAGTCATTTCAATAATTGGAATACTAGCTTCAATGTTAATGCCAGCTATCAGTAAAGCAAAGCTTAAAACTGTGGCCATAGTCTGTAAAAACAACCTAAAGTCACAGGGGCAAGGAATGATGATGCTCATTGATGGTAGTAACCCAAATGGAATCAGTGGTGCTTTTCCTGGCTATGGTGGCATCAATACCAGCGGTCAAAATTATACTTGGTTTGGAGAATTAGCTGTCATGCTTGACTTAGCTGATACTTCTACGACACCTTATTTTGATGACTTAACTCAACTCCCCCAAACATTTGATTGTGCTGCAGAGACAACAGGTCTCAAAATGTTTACGTATCAAAATCTTCCATATGGCTACAACTACGGTCACCTTGGCGACTGGCAAAACTATAACAATTCTGCTCATAAAGAACTTGCCGTTTATATATCACAAATTAATAAACCCGCTGAAATGGTCATGATTACTGACTCAAATTCAAATGGGGTCTCAGACTCACAATCTCACAGAGCTTGGGGAGATGCGCAACCAGGTTTTAAACACTCCTCAAAGACCAACATTGTCTTCATTGATGGTCATGTCAATGCACATACTCAAGGACCTGTATTAACATGGGGGGAAGCTCCATACTGGCATAATGCAGACTAAAGTCAGTTCCTAAAACCACGCTCTTAAGTATTTCACCTTGTCGAATTTAAGAATTAATCTAAATCTTCAGAAAAGATAACTTTAACAAAGTGGTCTCTGCTTTTAAGTAGTCGACGAATGATATAAACTTTTCCTAATTCTACTTTGGCTTTGCTTTTTAGTTCTAAATTCTCTGGTACTTCTAAGAGTTCATCAAAGCTCGTATCTACCACCGCAATAAAGTCCTTGCGAAAAGATGGCTGCCCCAAAAAGAAGCCGTCATGATTCCTGTACAATACCATGTCCGGCCAACGAACATCATTTTTTTCTTCTAAAAACCCAAAACCCGTCTTTTCTCTTGTCCAAGAACCGCGGTTCCAATCAGCTGGCCCAGCTTTATGCATCTTGCCTGTTTTTATAGACTTAGTAAATGTACTATTTTTTTCACTCTGAATTTGATACTTAATTTTAAATTTAGGATGCTTATAAAGTTTTATTTTAGTTTCATGGAATTCATACTTTCCATAATCTTCAGAGTCAAAAGGTTTCATATCCGGAAGAATTATTTTATCTCTCATCGAGTGCTTATCCTCAACCCAAAGGGTAGAATCTTTCACTGTAAATGGGATATCAAAACCTATGTAGCCAAGTTTTTGTAAGTGTATGTATAATTTACCTGGTGGTAAATCTAACAAGTCAAAATTCCCATTTTCATCAGTTACGGTTTTGTATTCAAATCCCGCATTATTGGAATACGGATCATTTACAAGAAGATTAACTCCTGAAAAATCAGATTGACCTTCCAAAGATAAGTTAGACAAACTAACTCCAGTTAATGGAATGTCTTTCTGAGTAACCTGTATGGTTTCTTCTTCCAAAACCTCACCAGGTACTGCATCAGTTAAGTCTGTTACCACCGTATTCGACTCTGTTCCAAATCGAATATAAAAAACAGTGGCTGTTGCATCCTCTGGATCCGCTATTTTAGCACCATATAAATACAAATTATTTTTATGGAAAAAAGACTCGAGATGTTTTATGCCTGAATACCTTGCAGATGTACTTCTCAAACTTAAATTTTTTACAGGCTCAAAATTTTCCTCAAAAGTGTATTTAATAATTCCACTTCCATCTATAAGCGTACCTTTTTTAATGACTCTAATTGCATCTTCTGGACGGTCGTTTGCAAAATAGAGGCGTCCAACTTTATAATACGGAATTTCGCTTAATTGGCTATCTTTGTTGACCAAATACTTATAGTCAGCAAAAGTGCCTCTCTTGAACCTTGCCATTTCAAAATCAGGATCAATTGCTATAGCTTTAGATAATTCTTTACGAGCTTCTTTCTTCTTGTTTAAAGAAAGTAACTCAAGGCCCTTTTTATAGTGAACATTTGGATCTTTAGTCTCTTCTGCTAAAAGATTTATACAAAGGCCTAACAGGCATAGAGTTATTAGTAATTGTTTCATATTTTCCCTTATTTTAAACGACTTACTTTTTTAAGTGTCTCAAGTATTTCAGACTCTGTAAAAATACTTTCATGACCTGACTCTTCGAAGTTTTTATATTTGACATTTTTGCCCGCACCTTTTACAAAGTCTACATACATCTCTGGTGGACTAAATGTATCTAACGAACTTGAGTATAAGTACATAGTTAAATTTGGATTCTGCTTAAAACCTTTATACACATCTTTAATCTTCAGAAAATTAAACTCACCAAAATCAACTTTATCGGCTTTCTCAAGTGCTGGATGATCTAAACCAAAATGACCAAACGCCTCTTCACCTATTGGCCACTTATATGGATTATTACCAGATTTTTTAAGCTCTGTAAAAATTTCATTATAGGCTACAGAAAGAGGCTTTTTATTAGTTTCATAACCTTCAAGTCTATTAAAAACAATGTTGACCATTGATTCTCTACTCTGTATTCCTACATTTTTAAATATGAAGAAATTTGCAAAGTTTAAAAACTCTCTTTTGTTAAATTTATCTTTGTTATGTACCATGTAATTATGGCAATGCATCCAACTTTCTTTAAAGCCAAATGTAAACAAACTGACATAATCAAAAATAGCTCGACCACGAATCTTAGAAGTTCCATCTGTGATAAAGTCTTTATCCGTTAAACTGTCTTTAATATTTCGAATAACAGATTCATCTTCAGGATACTGCTCAAGATAAGAATCTAAATTCTTTTTATGAGCAAGTAATCTCATCTTAGTTAAGACTTGCTGAATAATTTATTCAGTGTTTTAAACCTTTATCAATCACTTATCCAATCTCATCAATTCGCTTTAACTTTCTCGTCTTAAAATATTGTATCCATATAATAATAGTGTGCCAAATAGCCTCGGTCAGCTTC
>JAJPOQ010000170.1 GCA_021232515.1 Lentisphaeraceae bacterium | reverse complement strand
TAAACTTTATAGATGAAGCTTTCTGGATGGCCACCAGTGTTCCGACTTTCAGTCTCAATTGCTCAGATGACTTCATCAAAGTTCTCGATAAAAACAAAAGCGAGCGCGTCCTCAGCTCTGACTTAAGAGAATCGGTTCTACTACTCTTAGATGTACTCAAAAACTACGATCGAGTGAACGCTAAAAGCAATGCTCTTGCACTCAATGACTTTTCTGACTCGCCAAAGGCTCAAGAGCTCAAAGAAGCTTTTAAGGAAATACTTTCAAATCTTGGTAAAGCCGAAAGTGACGAGCTCACTCTTGAAGACTTAAGAAATGTGAACGGCATTTTAAAGAATGGTCTATCCAATGGTGACGGCATCATCCCTGCCGACCACATAGAGGATCCCGAGCTACAGAACTTTGTTAAAGATATAATCCTTTGTCTTGGCAGTGCCGATGATGTGAATGGCATACAAGGAATAGGTAAGCCTCGCCTAGAAACTTTTTTGACCGCTGCAAAAGACTATCTAGCTTGGAAAGACTCTAAAGACTACAATCCTGAAATACTGCCTCTACATGAGAAAACAGCCGATGCATATAAAGTCTTCAGCGACATAAGACCAAAAATAAACGAATACTTCCGACTCTGCCAACAATATAAGTACGCTGAGACACTTGGTCAAAAATACATCCTCGCTACCTGTGGACCTGAGAAAAACTCTTCACTTGAACAGGCTGCCGACTATCTTAAAGAAAACTCTATAGCACCTTTAAATAGCGATTGTGAATTGCGACTCGATGCGGAGATAAACCCCTACTACACAAGTTCACTGATCGATCTACGTGAAAAAATTCTAAATGAATTCCTCGCAAGACCAGCCAACACTTTAATTGAAAGTGATTGGAAAAATGTTTGTGACATCTTCCTGCCTTATGAAGACTGGCTTGCGACACAAAAAGGCAAAGAAGTGAAATCTCTGGATGACGAAAAGCTCCGTACCTACTTAAACAGTGGCTTCCCAGGAAAACTGGAAGAGCTCATCGCTGAAGATAAAGAACTCGGTCACAAACTTAAGATACGAGTTCAGCTAGAAGAAATAATCATTCTCCAAAAAGAGGTCATCGACTTCTGTAACAACTTCATTAGCTTCCCACATCTCTATAATCCCGAAAAACGAGCCATGTTTGAAGCGGGTCACTTGGTTATAGATGGGCGAATTTTCAACTTTAATATTAAGATTAAAGATGTCGACCAGCATGCTAAGCTTGCCAAGAGGTCTGGTATATATGTCATGTATATTGAAATAACCGGCGCTAAAGAAGACGGTAAGTACTACATCTGCACACCAGTAACTTCACATCGACTTGGTTTACTTGGCGTTGATAAACGCGGTGTATTATTTGACTTAAATGGCAAAGAGTGGGATGCAAAAGTTGTCAAAGTTCTCGACAACCCTGTCAGTCTCACTGAAGCAACACTTGCTCCATTCAAAAAGTTCTGTCAGATGATTATCGATGCAGTCGACAAGATAAGCTCGGGAACTGAGAAGCATCTTGAAAAGCAAATAGGCTCAACTGGTCAAGATCTCCAAAAGAACTTAACCACTGTCCCAAAAGGCCCTCCAGAACCAAGCAAAGAAACATCTTCGGCAACAGCTCGTGACTTGATGGTCACTGGCTCTGTAACCTTTGCTGCTCTAGGCTCTTCATTTGCTTATATCACCAGTACTTTTACTGGCATGAACTGGGAACACCGCCTTAGTGCCTTTGGCATAGGCCTTATGGCGATTATCCTCCCCGTCATGTTCGTCTCTGCGATAAAACTTTACCGCCGCAACATCAGCTCTATTCTTGAAGCTTCTGGTTGGGCGATGAATGCTCACATGCGACTGACCAATCAACTTGCGAAGATATTAGCTCCTAAGCCTGATGCTCCAGGAAAACTCTTCCGTAAAAAGCGCGATATATTAAAGTCATTTTCAAACAAGTTTAAGTTTCGCTTAAAACGCAAAGCTTAAAACAGTGGCCTAATTCCCGCGTCATCCATGAATAAAACTTGCAAGTAAACCAGCTTAGCAATAATATTACGGTCAGTAGAGCGGAGGAAGAACAGTGAAACAATTTATCTTGATCATAGCAGCACTCGTGTTTGCATCCTGCGCTCATAAGCCAGTTTCACTTACACCCCACCAAATTTACCAGAAAATGCATGATTCTTCTTTGGTAATATTAGTCAATGGCCAAGAAAATGGCAGTGCTACTTTTATATCCGCAGATGGACTCGCAGCTAGTGCATCTCACTGTATCTCATTTCGAGACGATAAGATTGAAGTCATATCGCCAATTCATGGCAGACTTCCAGCCAAACTGGTAGCAATGGACAAAGGTCATGACTTCCTGCTCATCCAAGTCGATATAGGTGAACGTCAAATAGTCCACCTTCCTCCAGCAAAAACTGCGGCCAAAACCCCAGACAAAGTCTACCAATATGGCGCGCCAGTCTATCGTCGTGGAGTTGTTCAAAGTGGCACTATTGCTCGCGATGGCATTTTCTATGAATACTACGGCGGCTACCACAATCACTACATCGGCATTGTTCATGTTGCCGCTTCTGTTCAAACCGGAACTTCTGGTGGCCCTTGGGTCAATGAGAAAGGTGAGTTCATCGGTGTTCAGTCAGGCACATTACTTGTTGGTGATTCACCATCTGGAATAGCTTTCATGGCACCTGTTGAACGATTGATGCCCGTTATAGAGTCAAAGCAAAATGCAGTTACTCGAAATGTCGATTTCAAAGTCATGCCGATAGAAACCCAAGAACCAAATACCATTAAGAGATACGGAAACTTTGATCGTGGTCTTATCATAACTTCTATATCTGTTGAAAGTAAAACAATCAAAGCTGGCCTTGAAAAATGGGACCTTATCACAGCAGTAAATGGTAAATCGGTTACAAGTATCAAGGAATTTATTGAATCCATAAAAAGTTCAAAAGATGAGCGACTTAACATGACAATCGTCTCTATCGACAGCGAAACCTCTTCTACTTTGTCGGTCCCAATAGAAATAGTCGAAGACCGCATTGGTTATCGCAAAGAACCTAAGAAAGATAATAACAGCGAAACTTCCGTCACTGACTAGATTCACCTTTTTATCACGCTAAAATATCCACATATAAAAGTGGAGTTCATTTGTGAAAAACTTAGCGATGACTGTAAATCTCAAAAACGATCCTGAGATCATTCAAAAATACAAAGAGTATCACGCTGCAGTTTGGCCTGAAGTTTTGAGTGCACTTAAACAAGTAGGTGTACTCGATATGAAGATTTATATCTTGGGTCGTCGATTGTTCATGACCTGTTCTGTCGAAGACAGTTTTATCCCTGAGATTGATTTCCCAAAGTACTTAGATCTTGATCCAAAGTGTCAGGAGTGGGAAGACCTTATGGGGACTTTTCAAGAAGCTGTGGAAGATGCTCAACCCGGAGAGAAATGGGCTAAGATGGAAGAGATCTTTAGTTTTTAGGAGTAAGACAAGACTTAACAATTAAAAGATATATTGCATACCTAAAGGCACGCTTCACTATTTTAAAACAATTACCACAGACTGAAGGTCTGAGGCTATCATTACAACGTCCTTTCAGGACTGTAAGGTAATGAGCTCTAGCTTTCAAAGTCCCAGAAGGACGACACAAAATAGGCCCGTATTTCAATACAGGTTAATAATTAAAAAAAGAACACGTGCCGCAAGGTACGTAATATTCTCTCCAACCGGAGACTATCATTACAACGTCCTTTCAGGACTGTGAGGTAATGAGCTCTAGCTTTCAAAGTCCCAGAAGGACGACACAAAATAGGCCCGTATTTCAATACAGGTTAATAATTAAAAAAAGAACACGTGCCGCAAGGTACGTAATATTCTTTCCAACCGGAGACTACCATTACAACTTCCCGTCAGGACTGTGAGGTAAAAAGCTCTAACTTTCAAAGTCCCAGAGGGACGACACAGAAATAGGCCCGTATTTCAATGCGGGTTAATAATTAGAAAAAAAACACGTGCCGCAAGGTACGTAATATTCTTTTCTTGCCTACCTAACGACACGCACAATAACCTCAAATCAAAGTCTGAGGTTATCATTACAACGCCACGTCAGGTCTATAAAAAACCATGTAATTATTTCGAAACACCGTTCCAAAACTTAACATTTCTAAATGATGCAAAACCTTTCGCAGTCAGAGCAATTCTATTTTTCACAACATCTTGATTCGCTTCACAAACGCCTTCAAAAACTTTCTTGCCATCGAAGTGGACGATTACTTTTTGCTTATCGAACTCAAAAGCAACTTTATGCCATTTGCCTTTTTCAACGGATACTTTCGTCCCTTTCCCAACTTGTTTCATCTTAGTAGTTTTACCCCAGCCCGAACCGGCACGCACTGATAATTTACCGGAACTTGTTACAATAATTCTGAGTAAATGGTCTTTCCTATCTTTCGCAAGGTAGTCATGCCCTACCTGAATTCGTTTTGAGTCATCCATGCGAAACTCTGCTTCAATTATCCCTGAGTGCATAGTGTGAATATGTCCTGCACCAGCGTGATGATTTTGAGCAAGATTTTCTTCTCCAACTATCGCGTCATTTTTCCAGTACCACTTCCCCATAGCAGCTTTCCAGTTCTTCTTCCATGAAGATTCTGTCAAAGCATCTTCAACTTCCAAAACTGGGGCCTTAAAAAGAACCGACTTAAACTCCGCTGATACAGTCACAGATAGCAATAAACTTATTAGTAGAAACACACGCATTCGATCTTCCTTTTTTCATACAGTTACTGATTTTACGGTGCCATTTACATAGATGTGACAGAAAGTATTTGGGAAATCTACAGTTTTTAAACTTATTTTTACTAGTTTAAACCTTCTATACAGAGCACCTTTATAGCCTTGTGTGTGGTTAATTATAAACTAAGGAGAATTATGAGATTCTTAATCATTGCTATCACAGTACTACTTACTTCATGCGGTATAACAGATACTGCACCAAAACCACTAAAAGCTCTTTACTTAACTGGCGGTTGCTGTCACGATTATAAAAAGCAACAACACATCATCCCTGAAGGTCTTTCTAAAAGAATCGACATAAAGTGCGACATCGTTCTAGAAATGGACCAAGACAAAATGAAAGCTCAACTAAGCAAGAAAGATTGGTCAAAAGGTTACGACCTTGTGATTTACAATCTTTGCCATGCTAAAGAAACTGACAAAAACTTTGTCGACTCAATCACCAAAATTCACCATGAAGGTCTGCCTGCAATCGCACTTCACTGCAGCATGCACTCTTACCACTGGAAGATCAAAGGTGAGAAAACTTGGAACAAACTTCTTGGGGTCACATCTCCAAATCACGGTCCAAAGTCAAAGATCTCAATTGAAAACGTTGGCGAAGACCACCCAGTTATGAAGGGTTTCCCAAAAACTTGGTTAACTCCAAATGGCGAACTTTACAACATCACTAAAATCGAAGATACTGCAACAGTTCTGGCAATGGGAACTCGTACGGAAAAAGGCGATAAAACGCCAGCTCCATGTATCTGGGTCAATCAGTACGGCAAAGCTCGTGTATTTGGCACAACTCTAGGTCACTACAATGAACTTGTTAGTTCCAAAGAGTACTTAGACTTACTTTCTAGAGCTGCTCTGTGGGTAACTCACCAATAAGTCTGCTTTAAGCTTTATCATTTTGGCCACACTGTTAAGTTAGTGTGGCCTTTTTATTTTTAATCATTGAGGAATCTTATGAGCCACTTTAAAACAGTTGAAATAGCCGACAGTAAGTTCAAACCCGACTTACTCACTTTCATGACCGTAAAGTCAAAGAACCTGAAAGGTCGTGGCGATATTGTTTTTTACATTCCTGAAACTGACGAGAAAGACCTACCTCTACTTATTCTTATGCATGGTGTATATGGCAGCAGTTGGTCTTGGGCATTTTCTGGCGGGGCTCACTTAACTGCAGAAGAAATGATTTCCTCTAAAGAGGTAAAACCCTTTGTCATCGCTATGCCATCTGATGGACTTGCTGGTGACGGTACTGGCTACTTTGCTCATGAAAGGGCTGATTATGAAAAGTGGATTATCGAAGATGTCCCCAAAGCAGCTCAAGAATTAACAAACCAAGTCTCTGAAAAGTCTAAATTGTATATTGCGGGCCTATCCATGGGTGGCTTTGGTGCGTTAAGACTAGGTGCCAAGTATGCCGACAAATTCAGTGGTATATCAGCTCACTCGGCACCATTATCTGCTCAAAGACTACAACATTTTATCGAAGAAGAAATTTCCGGGATGATTGACTTAGACAATCCAGACTTCTCTCCTCTCTATTGGTTAGAGAAAAATGCCAATAAGCTACCTCCACTAAGAGTTGACTGTGGTGTCGATGACGAGCTTATCGAGGACAATCGACAGATACACACGGCCCTCAAGACAAAAGGAATCCCTCATAGCTATGAAGAATTCTCAGGCGCACATACCTGGGACTACTGGCATGAGCACTTGCGAGATACACTTAAATTTTTCTTTAGTTAATCTGCCAAAGCTATAGTAAAAAACGTGAGTGTGTTATAACATTTACTTCCTGTTAATTGTGTGATCAAAGGTAGATAAATGAAGAAGCTCGTAAGCCTCTTACTCATATGTGTATTCCCATCTTTTCTTTTTGCTAATGTTGAAGTCTCAAATCTCTTTTCTGAAGGTGCTGTCCTTCAACAAAAAGCTTCCGTCCCCGTTTGGGGTTGGGCTCCAGAAGGAACTAAAGTCTCTGTAACTTTTAAAGGTCAGACTAAAAATACTATAGCCAACTCAAGTGGTGACTGGCGCGTAACTCTTGAACCTATGACAGCGTCCGCTGTTGGTGCTAGTATGACGATAAAGTCAGATCAAGGCTCTAAAGTCATCAACGACATTCTCATTGGTGAAGTTTGGCTTTGTGGTGGTCAATCAAACATGGAGTTTCGTTTAGCTTGGCTTTGCGGTCTAGATGTAAACATGAAAGACAAACTCTCATGGCTCAAGATTGACAAGCGAAATCCAAAATACGAAGTCTTCACAGAGTATATTTTAAATGAAATAAAAACTGCAAATGACCCGCTTTTAAGAGTCGTCAATGTAGCAAAAAAAATATCGCCTGATGCTCCTCAAAAAAACACTACTGTCACTTGGCTAAAAGCTGTACCTGGACAAATCCAACACTTCAATGGCACCGGTTATTTCTTTGCTCGTGAACTGCGCAAAAAACTTGGCGTTCCTGTTGGCTTGCTGAATTCTACTTGGGGTGGAACAAGAGTCCAACCTTGGATTTCTAAGCACACCTACGAAAGTTCTCCTATTATCAAAGACTACTTCACAAAAGAAATGGCGACCTACAAAAACCAACTGCAAAAGTGGGACCCAGCAAAGAACAATAAGCTTTACCAAGCTCAAGTTACCAAGTGGAAGGAGAAAGTCATCCTCTCTAAAAAGAACGGTACAAAAGCTCCTCGTAAGCCAAGAAAACAGGCGAAACCCGGATACAAAAACAGCTTCCCTACAGCTCTTTATAATGGCATGATTGCTCCTCTTGTCCCTTATGCGCTCAAAGGCGCTATATGGTACCAAGGTGAATCAAACTCCAAATACCACCAAGACGAATATAAAAAGTTTTTCACCTCTATGACCAAAGGCTGGCGCCAAGATTGGGGACAAGATAAATTTCACTTCTACTGGTGTCAGCTTGCACAGTTTAAGTATCCAAGTAAGGAACCTATAGAAGAGCACGGTTGGGTTACTATTTGCGATCAACTAAGACTCAGCCTTCAAGATCTAAACGATGTCGGCATGGCTGTATTGAACGATGTCGGTGAAGAGGACGATATTCATCCAAAAAACAAAATGGAAGCTGGTAGAAGACTGTCTCTATGGGCACTCAAACAAGCTTATCATAAAAACATAACGGCAAGTGGTCCACTTTATAAAAGTTCTGAGATTCAGGGCAATAAAGTCATCATCACTTTCGATCATGTCGGTGAAGGTCTTATGGTTGGTAAAAAGCCATTAATGAAAGCGACTGTTGAAGTCAATGAACCTTTAAAAAGATTCCAGATTCGTGGCACTGACAATAAATGGTACTGGGCAGATGCGAAAATCACGGGCAAAAATAAAGTCGAAGTCTATCATAAAGAAGTCGTTAAACCAATTGAAGTTCGATACGCCTGGGCAATAAATGCTGAAGGTGCCAACCTCTATAATAAAGCAGGTCTTCCTGCGTCATTATTTAAAACTAAGTAGTCTCCAAACTCTCGTGTTGTGTAATTGATAGTGTGTTAACATTAATAAAAGGTAGTAATATGAAGAAGCTAATCGGCCTCTTGCTTGTTTCCCTCATTAACATTTCGGCATTTGCTGAGATAAACATCTCTTCTCTTTTTTCAGACGGTGCAGTTCTGCAACAAAAGGCTGAGATTCCTGTTTGGGGTTGGGCTCCAGAAGGAACTAAAGTCTCTGTAACTTTTAAAGGTCAGGAGAAAGCTACAACTGTAGATAGTTCAGGTAAGTGGATGGTGAAATTCGCTCCTGTAAATGCTTCTGCAGAAGGCGATAACATGGTCGTCACTGTTGGTAGTGAGTCTAAAACTATCAAAGATATACTTGTTGGTGAAGTTTGGATCTGTGGTGGTCAGTCTAACATGGACTTCAAACTCAACATGCTTATCGGTAAAGCTAGAGAGCCACAGTATCAACCACAGTCGGACTATATTCGCAAAGAAATAGAAACTGCAAATGATCCGCTTCTACGTCAAATAAAAGTTCCAAGAAGTGTCTCTGCATTTGAAGAAAAAGTAAACTTCAAAGGTCAATGGGAAAAAGCAGTGCCAAATGTAGTCGGCAACTTCACTGCAACTGGTTACTTCTATGCTCGTGAACTTCGTAAAAAGCTAAATGTACCAGTTGGTTTACTGAACTGTAACTGGGGCGGAACTCGTGTCGAACCATGGATTCCTATGGATAAGTTCCAAACAAACGACAGCCTTAAAAAATACTACGACTCTGAAATTGGCAATGTTAAGAAACAACTTACGAAGTGGAATCCAGAAAAAGCAAAAGCTGCTTATGAGAAGAAAATAGCTGCTTGGAAAGTAAAAGCTGCAGAAGCTAAAAAAGCTGGTAAAAAACCAGCAAGAAGACCAAGAGCTCCACAGAAGCCTGACTTATCTAATCGTATACCTTCTACTCTCTATAACGCTATGTTAAACACTCTTGTTCCTTATGCTGTCAAAGGTGCTATATGGTACCAAGGCGAATCAAACTCAGGTCACTATGCTGACAAGTACCAAGAGCATTTTAGTGCATTAATCGAAGCTTGGCGCGAAAAATGGAACCAAAAAGACTTCTATTTTTACTGGTGTCAGCTCGCACAATTTAAAGATGCAAATACTGAACCTTTAGATAAAGATGGTTGGGCAACAGTTATCAACGAACAAAGACTCACTCTTAGTCTTCCACAAACTGGTATGGCTGTACTAAACGATGTTGGCGAAGCCAAAGACATCCACCCACACAACAAGATGGAAGCTGGTAGAAGAATGTCTCTTTGGGCTTTCAAACAAGCTTACGGTCAAGAACTAGTTTACAGTGGTCCTCTTTATAAAAGTTCTGAAACTAAAGGCAATAAAGTCATCATCACTTTCGATCACGTCGGAGAGGGTCTCATGACTGGTAAAAAGCCTATCTTAGATCCTGTTGTTGAAGTAAGTGAGCCTTTAAAGCGATTCCAGATCCGTGGGGCAGATAACAAATGGTACTGGGCAGATGCGAAAATCACGGGTAAAAATACCGTTGAAGTTTCTCATGAAAGCGTTTCAGCTCCTGTAGAAGTTCGTTACGCTTGGTCGGCAAATGCAAAAGGCGCCAACCTCTATAACAAGTCTGGATTACCTGCATCTGTTTTCTCTACTAAATAGTTTACCTTAAAAGGCACTGACTCCAGTGCCTTTTTCTTTACACAATTCAGCCGAAATTATAATTCCCGATATTTACTTTGAGACAATACTGTATAAACTCTACGTCAAAGTAACATTTAGGATTCCAATTGGGCACAGATCAAACAACTCCTCCTACCTATGACTTCTTAGACAAAAACTGTCGTGAAGTAAATGGCTTAATGCTTTTACATAAAGGCCAAAAAGCCTTTAAAGAAGTTCCAGGTCTTTATAAGTTTTACCTCAAAGGAGTTTTTGTCACTCTTCTCTGTGCGCTGGCCATTTTCATAGGATTGTTTTTCACTCTTTATAGGATGTGGATACTCCCTGAACTGACTCACTATCTCGACGCGATCAACAACTGGTCTGGTTGGTTAAGTTACCTCACCATCCCATTCTATTGGCTGCTGATCATCATCACCTGGTCTGGCCTAGTCTACTTATCCCTAAAGCTTTCCGTATTTGTGCTCAGTATGTGGATAGATACACTTCTTGAAAAAATCATGACTCACTTCCGTGGAATTCCAGAAAAGCCATTTAACACAAAACGCATGATCAAAGTCTTTTTGGCGGGTTTAAAACTAAGCCTCGGCAATATGCTACTCTCACTCTTTTTCTTTGTGCTTGGCCTCATTCCAATCATCGGACCATTCATGACCTTCGCCGGGCTTTCATGTAGTAGCGGGTTCGATATAAAAACTCCTTACATCATGCTATTAGGCGAAGATGCTCCTGAAAAGTATAAAGAGTTTAAACTTAAAAAGGGCCGACTCTTTAAAATCGGTTTCATTCACGGAGCGGTGAGTTTTATTCCTGTCGTAGGCTGGATACTTTTACCGGCCAGTCTGTTACTACAGATGGCCGGTTATACTTTCTTCTGTGAAGAAAAGTGGCAAGCTAGACAAAAACTACTTGAGAGTCTTTAACCAAGCTTCGTGGTGAGCCTTTAAGCGAGCCACAACATCTGGATGCTTCTTGGCAATATCGTTTTTCTCTGAAGGGTCTTGAGAAATATTAAAAAGCTTAAGACCTTTTTCCGTCACTCTTTTTTTCGTCGTTGTATCCATAACGTTATGGTTCAACTTCCAGTCTCCTTCTCGAACTGACCATTGACCGCCTCGCTCCCAGTTAAATACTTTATGAGAAGTCTTGGCGTCTTTATTTTCTATAACTTCAACAAGGCTCTTCCCGTCCAATTTATGTTTCGGTTGAGGGATGCCACAAAGGTCTAAAATTGTTGGATACCAATCACAAGCTACAGCAAATTGATCACGGACTTGATTTCCGGCGATTTTACCAGGCCATGAGATGATTGCAGGAACGCGTATGCCACCCTCAAGTAAACTAAACTTTGCTCCACGGTATGGACCGCTATAACCACCACCAAAGAAAGCGCGCTCTTCTGTTGAGTGACCGTGATCCGACTGAAATATAACGATTGTATCTTCTTTCAAGCCAAGTTTATCTACACCATCTAAAAGTTGTCCAATTCGCGAATCCATCGTCGACATAAAAGCGTTGTAGTAGCGACGCTCTTTAGGTAAATCTTTATAGAACTCAAGCCACTCTGGATCTCCTTGGTAAGGATAGTGAGGAAGATTGATAGCAAAGTAAACAAAGAAAGGGTCTTCTTTATTTTCTTGCATAAAGTTGACAGTTTCTTCAACCATCATATCTGGAAAATAACGCCCAGGATAGTGAACCTCTTGATTGTTTCTAAACAAGTCATGCTTGTTAGGCCCGTTCCAGTAAAAGAAATGAGAATAGTTGTCGATACAACCAACCAAGTGACCAAACTGGTGATCAAAACCTTGAGCGTTTGGAATAGTATCGTCGTGGTGACCTAAGTGCCACTTACCGATAAGAGCTGTCTTATAGCCAGCGCCTTTCATTTGCTCTGCAATAGTCACTCTGTTGGAAGGCATACCTTCGGCAGTTAAACCGACATTTCCCGGAACACCTGCAGCTTGAGGTGTCAGACCAGTGAGTAACCCAGCTCTCGAAGGAGAACATACTGGAGATGCTGCATAAAACTGATTCCAGCGAATGCCACTTTTTGCTAACTTATCCATATTGGGCGTTACTAAGTTTGGCGAACCATAGATACCCATATCTAGCGATCCTTGATCATCTGTAAGGATCAAAATAACGTTTGGCTTTTTATCTCTTGCCATAAGAGGTTGTAGCATTAAAACTGCGAATAACACAACTAAGTACTTCATAGACACATCAACCTTTTTTGAATTGTACATACTGTACAAAGAATCACTGCTGGATTTGACAAACTAAGTAAATATTACAATAAAAAAACCAACTATTGAAACATCCACCTATTTATGAAAGGTAACTTTGTGTGAATTCATCCCCTATAAACGAAAAAACCTCTCACAAGAAACTGGGAGAGGCTCTTTATAAAATCTTGAATCTAAAATCTAATTCTGTCGAGGATCTGCAGCATAGGTTGTCGTTGTAAAAGCACTGACGCTACCTACATGACCATCGCCAAAAAGCATCGCGACTCGGTCATTTGGGTGCCACCAGTCAAGACAGCCCCATTCCCCTGCTCTTAATGGGGAACATCTATTCCAAGTGCTAGATGAAGCTGCGACTGTTCCGTCTGACATCATCGGCCAATTAGCTGGATTAGGTAAGTCGCCAAACATCATCGCTCTATCTACCACCCGAGGGTAGTACCACTCACCCCATTCACTGAACATATAACTTGCGCGAGCATTCTCATCTTCAAAGTTTGGTCTGTTGGAGAACGCCCAAAAATTGTAGTCATCTGGGCTTTCATCTAAAGGACAGATAAATACTTCATTTGATTCACCGACATCGTTCCAAAGAGCTTGCATCGGGGGACGACTATTCCCTGGCACATTAGCACCAATATCTTTCGCATCTACTGACAAACCATAAGCCCAAGCGCCATTATATGTTGAAGCATAACTCATAAAAGCTGTACCGATCTGCTTTTGATTCGACAAACAAACCGCTGCCATAGCAGACTTTCTTGCATTCGATAAAGATGGCAAAAGTAAGCTCATCAGTATACCGATTATCGCCACAGCGACTAATAACTCAATCAAGGTAAATCTATTTTTCATACGTCCCATACACCTAATTTTAAACAGAAAATCTTTATTACTGAATTCTAGTGAGGATCAAAAGAACTGATCACATAGGCACTTTTATTTTCGACATGACCATCACCCAGAAGCATGTTCACTTTCTCTTTTGGGTGCCACCAATCCATAACACCATAGTCACCCACTCTTAAAGGATCACATCTGTTCCAGTTTTGTGAGGATACCGCAAAAGCACCATCTGTTACTTGTGGCCACTTTGAAGGATCGTCTGGTTCTGTAATTCTAAACACCTCTCTTTCAAATCTTGCTTTCAACCAAGCAGCCCATTCATTGAACATGTAACTGTGCACAGCATCTTCCCCATTGAAGTACTGCCTTGTCGAAAAAGACCAAAAGGCAAAATTTTGAGGTGCAGGATCTAACGGACAGGTAAATAGATCAATTGACTCTCCAACTTCAGACCACATAACTTCTGCTGGTAACTTACTACCTGCTGGCAGACTGTTGCCGAGGCTATTCACACCCACTTGAGGGCTATAAAGCCATGCACCATTATTACTGCTGCTATAAGAAAATATCCCTATACCAATCTGCTTCTGATTTGATGTACAAACTGCCACCATTGCTGACTGGCGAGCACTTTGTAAAGATGGCAAAAGTAAGCTCATCAGTATACCAATTATCGCCACAGCGACTAATAACTCAATTAAAGTAAATTTATTTTTCATACGTCCCATACACATTTTTATTTTTAAGCAATTATATCGTTAACTACGTAACCTTCGACATCTGTCAAACGGAAGTCTCTACCTGAAAAACGGTAGGTTAGTTCTTCATGGTCTATACCTAGCAGTTTGAGAATTGTGGCGTGAAGGTCGTGAACATGAACTTTGTCTTCGACAGCTTCAAAACCGAATTCATCGGTTGAACCATGAATGTGACCACCTTTAACTCCACCACCTGCTAGCCAGCATGAGAAACCATGATGATTATGGTCTCTTCCTGGTTTAAAATTCTTATCTATTTTGGCGCCACCACGCGGCATTTCGACCACTGGAGTTCGACCAAACTCGCCACTGAATAATATGAGTGTATCGTCTAAAAGACCGCGTTGTTTCAGGTCTGTTATAAGTGCACCTACACCTTGAGAACACTCAGCCGCATTTTTAGCGTGAAGGCGATCAATATCAAAGTGATGATCCCAAGCATTTCCCGGTGCGTGAAATAACTGCACACAACGAACTCCGCGCTCAACTAAGCGACGAGCCATGAGTAACTGACGACACTGAGGCGTCTTGCCATACATGTCTAAGATGTGCTGAGGTTCTTTACTCAGATCGAAAGCATCGGTGGCTTCTAGTTGCATATTATAAGCAAGCTCATAAGACTTCATTCGAGAATCAAACTCTGCCTCACCAGCTTTTTTTGCCAGATGTTTTGCATTCAATTCAGATAGTAAATCGATCTGTTTTCTCTGAATCGTTGAAGTCACTTTTCTATTGCGGATATTTTCAATCAATTTATCAATACGAGTGTTTTTCGTGTCGATGTAAGTTCCTTGGAAAATACCAGGTAAAAATGACGACCGCCAATTAGCAGCACCGCTTACTGGGTAACCTCCAGGACTCAAAACTATGTAGCCTGGCAAGTTCTGGTTACTGCTTCCCAAACCATAATTTATCCACGAACCCATAGACGGACGAGGCAATATATTATCACCCGTATTGAGCATCATTAATCCAGGCTCATGATTTGGTACATCGGTATGCATAGAGCGGATCACACATATATCGTCTGCATGTTGCCCTAAGTGAGGGAACATATTCGAAATAGGCATACCGCTCTGTCCGTATTTCTTAAATTTAAAACGAGAAGCATAAGCTCCACCAGTTTTAAACTCGGTCTTAAAAGTCCTAGGAAGTGCTTTCCCGTCCCACTTTTCGAGTAGTGGCTTTGGGTCAAAAGAGTCAACTTGCGATAGTCCGCCATTTATACAGATATGAATTAAGCTTTTAGCTTTTGGGAGAAACTGCCCTGGCTTAGCTTTAAACGGATTTGAAGCTTTTTCTTGCCCCATAACGCTGGCCATGCCGATTGTACCTATACCAGAACCAACGGCTTGTAACCACTGGCGACGTGTTATTAATTTATCTGTATTAGTCAACATAAATAAACTCATTGCTCATGGTTAAAGTTTGGGCGAGGCAGCTCCATACCGAATAAGTAATGCCGCTTTTCTGCTCGTTCGAAAATATATCAAATACAGACCACGTATCGATTGAGCCATTCATATTCATACTCATTTCCATAGGCCACTCAAAAGTATCACCGGACATAGTTTTTTGCGGCTCTACTACCAAATCAATCTTATCGCCTTTCTTAACGGTTATTTCACCAAGAGTCGTTGTAACGCTTTTGCCTTTACACTCCCACTCTCGTACTTTTTTACCGTTATGCAGAATAAGGACGCGAACACCATCGCCTGTTCTTTTATTTGGATGAATCATCTTACCAGTAAACCTGACTGTACCGTCCATGTAAAAGTTACAACGACGGATAACGGCGTTGTTTTTCCCTTTGCCGGGGTGACCACCTTTGGCACTTAAGAATGCATAACCCGCAACTGGATCTGGATACTTTTCACTGGCTTGCCAACGACCATTTTTGAATGTTTGAAATGGTTTAAAGTTAGAAACTTTATCGCCTTTGAGGTAACCATAGCCATACTCCCAACGTGAGTAAGTATTTTTATAAAGCTCTCTAGCTTCACCTATAAACTTTAACGCTGCTGTCTTTTCATCTTCTTGAGGTGTGCGACCTAAAACTTTTTTATAGATCGATACCGTTCTATCTTCATCTGTATCTCCCTCTGCCGACTCCGCTATTTTTTGAGCATAACGAGCCGAGAATTCAGAATTCATTAAGAACAACCCTTGTTGTGGAGAAATAGTATTTGTCCTTACTTCACAAGTGACTGCAGTCGATGGGAAGTCAAAGTACTTCATAGGCCCTTCAAGGTTACGACGGTTTATCAAACCATAAATACTGCGTATACTTGCTTCATTACTCCCTAACAGTTTAATCGGAGCACCACCATTTTTATGTTTCAATGCTCCCGAAGCTTGAACGATAGAGTCTCGTAACTGCTCCCAACTTTTTCGCATAGGATCTTTACGCCAAAAAAGTAAATTTTCGCCATCAACCTTAGCAGCTGCAGGTCTCAACTGACTACTCTGTTTGAATGTTTCAGAAGTCACAATCATCTTCTGAAGCTTCTTAATTGACCAGCCATTTTGCATGAACCAGTTAGCCATATAATCAAGGAGTTCAGGGTGACTCGGGTTACCACCTAAAGCACCAAAGTTATTCGGAGTTCTAACTATACCTTTACCAAAGTTCCAAGACCAAACTCTGTTCACTATCACTCTTGCCGTCAAAGGGTTATCCTTACTAGCAAGGCGTTCAGCTAATTCTAAGCGACCACTGCCCTTTTTAAATACACCATCACCTTTCGACAAAACCTGTAAGTATCTTCTAGGAACCTTTGGCCCACGGACATCTTTTTGGCCACGAACAAATACATAAGGATTATATGGACGGCTACTCTCCTTAACAATCATTGCCTTTGCTGGTGCGCCTGGATGAGAGAATGTTTTCTGAAGCTCTAAATCCAGCTTCAAATACTTTGGCTTTAAGCCTGCAGTGCCGCTATTTACAAAGTGCAGTAAGTCTTTAACGTTATGAACAAGGTGGTGAGTAAACACTTCTTCAAATGGCTTCATCAAAGCCTGTAGTTTCTTTGGCTTTTTCTCTAACTCTTTCGCAACGCCTACATAGAGGTCTAGTACAGAGTTTCTATTGAACTTCTTAAGCTTACCTAAAGCTGTCTTCAGTTCTTCAGTGGTTTCTTTAGATGCTTTTGCCTGCTTAACAAACTCTGCTGCTTTTTTTGGATTGTGAATGACTTGATTCCACAATTTAAATAATGGTGACTCTAAGGCCTTAGGAGAGCTAAGGTACTTTTGGAACTCATTTACTGTTGTTCTCATCGCCGTATAAGTTGGTTTTTTACGAGTATACTTCGACGAAATGCGGCTCATATAACCTGAAAAATACTTTCGGGCAAGTCCAGTTAACTTCTTTCCGGCAACAGTCTTAAAGTCTCGCATCTTTTTTTCTTGTTTAGCCATTTCGACTTTAAAAAGAGCGCGCTGTTCGAGATCTGGGCTTTCATAGATAATCGGCATGTCATGAGCCCTAGGCTCTGATATAGACTTAAAAATTCCAAAGATGGAGTAATAATCTGCAGTAGGAATAGGATCGAATTTATGATCATGACAACGAGCACAAGATACTGTTAATCCCAAAAATGCCTGAGTCGTCACATCTACCATTTCATGCTGGCGTTCTTTCATGTCTCGATAGTGCTGACCAAGTCGTATAAAACCAAGTGCTGCAAGGTCACGTTTATCTTTCAAGTCGAGTAAGTCTGCCGCCAACTGTTCTTTCACGAACTCATTGAACGGTTTATCTTCATTAAAAGCTCGGATCACATAGTCTCGGTACGACCATGCGTGTGGGAAAAGAGCACTCTGACCTGGTTGTGAAAAACCTTTACCATCTGCATAACGAGCTACATCTAACCAGTGACGGCCCCATTTTTCACCATATCTTGGAGAAGCGATGAGTTTATCAACTAGTTTTTCATAAGCTTGAGTATCATTATCAAAAACGAAGCTCTGAACTTCTTCATAAGTTGGAGCCAAACCTGTCAGGGTTTGATATAACCGTTTAACTAAAGTTTTCTTAGACGCTCGCGACGAAGGTAAAAGACCTTGCTCTGTAAGCTTTTCTTGGATAAAAGAATCAATTGGATTCGCATACCATTCTTCAGTCTGAGGGACTTCAATTGTTTTCGAAAGGTTATAGGCCCAATCATTTTTTTGAGCTTTCTGGATGTCGTCTGGCAATATTTCATTACCATATGTGCACGCAATCATGCACACAAAGGTTAAAAGTATTTTCATTTATCACACACACTGAGTTAAACGCTAAAAAGAACTACCCCTCACACACAGGGGTAGAAACATACATACACATAAAATCTTTATTGCCCATAACTTAACTTGGAGATCTATTACGGCCTTATGTGATTTTTTCTAAAGATTTCTTCATGCAACTAAAATTAGTATTCTGAATTTTTATAGGAATCGGCAGTATAAGCATTAATACTCTCTACATGTCCGTCATTGAACATTACTACAGCTCTGAAATTTGGATGATACCAATCTAGTCTACCACCACCAGCTGGGCTAATGTTACCTAGACTGCCACCAGTACCACTGACGACATGCTTGCCATCTGATGAATAATAAACATTGGAAGGAGTTCCAACTAAAGTAACTCTATTAGCGACATCGTGATATTTTGTCTTAAACCAAGTCGACGACTCATTAAAAAGGTAGCTAGACTTTTCGTCTTCATCTGAAAAATTTGGATGGTTCTCAAATTTCCACCAACTATAATCTTCCGGTGTTGGATCCGCCGGACAAACGAAGACCTCTGGGCTTTCTCCAGCGTAGTAGAACAAACATTCTTGGGGTGGTCTGGAACTAGTTGAAGGGTGATCATCTGGAGTATCTGCAGGTTCTTCTGGATATCCATAAGGAAATATATCATCAGAGTCTCCAAAATAGCTTTGTAGAGCGATACCCATTTGCTTCTGATTTGATACACAAACCGCTTGTATGCCTTTAGCTCTTGCCTTCTGTATAGATGGCAGAAGTATACTTGACAAAATCCCAATTATCGCAACAACGACCAAAAGTTCAATAAGAGTGAACTTTCTATTCTTCATTTAAGACCTCCTCGTCCAAAAAATCTCATTCTTGTCCTTCATTACCCGCCTAGTCCTTTTTAATTTACAATAGGTAGGGGTTCAATTTCAAGATTTTATGAAAATTTCCATGAGTGTACGCACAAATAAAATATATGAGAAGTTACTTAACAATCCTTAGTTGGATATGAACTCGAAATAAGTGAACTTACTGAATCTACATGGCCATCTCCAAATAAAGTCACGACTTTATTATTTGGGTGCCACCAATCTAAGCGCCTATTATCATTTGTCGGATCTGTTGCAACCATCGACTCCCCGGGACCTAACAGGATAACTCTACCATCAACCGCCTGAAATATTTCTGAAGGATTATTTAAGTATGAAATGCGAAATGGCTTACTACCATACTTGACTGAGTACCAAACACTCCATTCATTCCACATATAACTTGACTTGCGATTTTCTGCGGTAAATGAAGGATTGTTTTAAACTGCCACCAACTGTAATTTTCAGGACTTGGATCTTCTGGACAAACAAATACATCTACAGTACCTAGGAAATCATACAGACACTCTTGAGGTGAACGACTGTGCCACTCTGCTATGCCATCTATTAAATCCTCGGCGGGAGTCCTTATTCCATATGGAAATAATTGGTCATTTTCACTGTAATATAAACTTAGTGCAACAGCGATTTGCTTTTGATTCGACAAGCACACCGCTTGTTTTGCCATTCCTCTAGGTTTCTTTAGAGACGGCAACAGCAAACTCATAAGTAAACCCAAAATCGCCAGCACTACCAACAATTCGACTGAAGTAAATTTATTCTTTCTCATCATACACCTCAAAATCACCATATAAGATATTATAGTATTGAAAGTTATAACAAAATCGGCAATTCATAAGGCCTCACCTTCACTCACTCAGCTACTAAGCACAACTACAAAAAGAAACTTTATTTTATATTTGAATTTTGATTTTTCATGAGATCTCTTTAGCAGTGTTTAAATTATGGTGGTGTATATGATCAAAGCTTTATTTTCTGTTGTTATCTCTGTTTTCTTATTCTCCTGCACATCGACAAATCGTCCTGGAGGATCCTATCAAGTCTTAATTAATCCAGAAAAAGGTGAAGCCTTTGAAAAAGTAGAATATCGCCTTTGGATTCCTGATGGTATCGACCAAGTCCGCGGCATAATATTCCGTCAACATGGTTGTGGTGAGGGTGCTCGAAAAAATGGTTTAGAACATGCTGATGACATACAATGGCAAGCTCTTGCGGCAAAACACCATTTTGCTCTTCTTGGAAGTCAAATGTGGGCTCTAAAAGAAGACTGTACTACCTGGATGATGCCCAAGGACGGTTCAGCCCGAGCTTTTTTAAGCGCACTCGACCACTTTGCCAAAGTCACTGAACGACCTGAAGTTTCAAAAGTTCCATGGGCTTTATGGGGACACTCTGGCGGGGCTATATGGTCAACAAATATGTGCTACACTTACCCTGAAAGAATCATCGCCGCATTCCCTCGTTCTGGAGCTCTTAGTCCTACAGGTAAAGAATGGCCAAGAACACAACCTTTTAAGGAAGATGCTAACCCCAAAGCTCTCGAAGTCCCCATTCTATTCTGCTATGGCGATGAAGAGGCTCTACCAAACCAACGTTTCTTTAGTCTTATAAAAGGTGTAACAGACCTTGTCGATTACGGTCGCAAAAATGGAGCTCCCTGGGCTCAGGCTATTCATCCTAAATCGAATCACGAAAACTCAAACAGTCGCCTTCTAGCTGTGCGCTTTTTTGATGCAGTTATTCCTCAACGTCTCAAAAGTGATTCACATGAACTTAGAAAACTTGATTTAAACAAAGGTTATGTCGGATCCAATGGCAACTTAACCATCGCTCCATTCAAAGTGAAAGATAAAGCAGATGCTGACTTAAATTGGTTCGCAAGTAAAGAACTCGCTCAAGCTTGGCTAGAACTAACAAAAACAGGCAACATCACTGACAAGTCAGCACCTCCGGCACCAACTCATTTCCAATTAGCCGATAACACCTTATCATGGCAGGCTGCCGCAGATGTGGAAAGTAGCATTGCTTATTTTGAAATTCTAAAAAATAGCAAAGTCATTGGTAAAGTTGGCGGCAAAAAAGCTAAGCGATGGAATGATAATGCACACTTCCATGCTTGGAACTACTCAGACCAACCATTAACTAAAAAACTTCCCGAGATGAAGTTTGATTTGACTGCATTCGATCAATCGGCAAAGTACTCAATCCGTACAGTTAACTTCTCTGGTCTCCGTTCATCTGAAACTGTTCTTAAGTGAATATCTTCTTTAGAGGGAATATAACTCCTTGAAAGAGGCTTATTGCCAAGTAAATTCTTGCATAAAGAATCAAAAAATGTGAAGGCGTCATTATGAACATAGATACAATTATTGAAGATCTAACTGAAAAGATGGACAGCGGCATTGGCCACTTTAAAGGTGTACTTGAAGGTTTAAGAACTGGTAAAGCTTCTCCAAATCTCGTACAAGACGTTATGGTTGAAGCCTACGGTTCAAAAATGAAGTTGCGTGACATAGCCAACATCAACACTCCAGATGCAAGAACTATAAATGTTCAGCCGTATGACAAAACAGTCATGAAAGAAATCGAAAAAGCTATCATGATCAGCGGTGTTGGCATTACTCCAATCAATGATGGACAGATGATTCGTCTTCCTATGCCTGAGCTTTCTGAAGAGCGCCGTAAAGACATGGTCAAAATGGTTCACTCTAAAGCTGAAGATCACAAAATTGAGCTTAGAAACATTCGACGTGATGGTAATGACTTCGCTAAAAAGTCACAGAAGAATGGTGAGATCACTGAAGACGATCTAAAACTATACTTAGACGACATTCAGAAATTAACTGATAATAAGATCAAAGAAATCGGTTCACTTTCTGATACGAAAGAAAAGGAACTAATGACTGTTTAATGTCTGAAGTTACTAACAACTTTTTCCTTATAGGTGGCAGCTCTTCTGCCACCTTTTTTAGCTTTTCTTCCCCTCTTAAAGTTCTTCGAACTTCTATGCCTTCTTTCTGCCGATGTTGATTGCTGCCCGAGCAGCACTTTATCTTCCCTGAATTTTGACATAAGCATTTGTCAAATTTGTTAAACAGTTGAATATAACAGCATTAAAAATTTTCTGGATAAAATAATGAAACTCTCATTTTTAAATACTATGAGTCGCAAGCTTGAAGAGTTTAAGCCTATCGACGATAAAAACGTCCGCATGTACACTTGTGGACCAACAGTTTATAACTACGCCCATATCGGCAACTTCCGTGCTTACATCTTTGAAGACCTACTGCGCCGTGTCATCAAACTAAACGGTTACAATCTTACGCAAACTATGAACTTGACTGACGTTGACGATAAAACTATTCGCGACTCACAAGCTGCAGGCATGTCTTTAAATGACTTCACTGCGATCTACAAGAAAGCTTTTTTCGCTGACATCGACACCTTAAAAATCGAGCGCGCTGAACACTACCCTGCAGCAACTGACTTCATCCCTGAAATGATCGACATGATCCAAGGCCTTATTGATAAAGGTTTTGCCTACCAAGCTGACGACAAGTGTGTTTACTACAGTATCAACAAGTTCGATGACTACGGTAAACTTGCTAAAATCGATCTCGAGAATCAACGTACCGGTGAACGTGTAAAATCTGATGAATACGAGAAAGAATCAGTTTCTGACTTTGCACTTTGGAAAGCTTACGTTCCTGCAGATGGTGATGTTAAGTGGGATAGTCCTTGGGGTGAAGGACGTCCAGGTTGGCACATCGAGTGTAGTGCTATGTCCAAAGCAACTTTGGGTAATCACTTCGACCTTCACACGGGTGGAATCGATAATATGTTCCCTCACCACGAAGACGAGATCGCTCAAAGTGAAGCGTGCAATGGCTGTAAATACGTCAACTTCTGGCTTCACTGTGCACACTTGCAAGTAAATGGCAAAAAGATGTCTAAGTCACTCGGTAACTTCCATACGATCAATGAATTGCTCGGCCATGGTTACAAAGGCGAAGAGATCCGTTGGGTCCTTATCGCAACTCACTACCGTGTTGGACTAAACTTCGAGATAGACTCATCAACTCTCGAGTCAAAAAGTCTTCAAGAAGCTAGAACATCTATCGCTCGTATAAACAACTTTATTGAGCGTGTAAATGATAAAGCTGGCGATGAGCAAAGTGACGAAATATCAGCTCTTTGTAAGACGACAAAAGAAAAATTCCTTAATGGTCTAAATGACGACTTAAATATCGCCGAAGCTCTTGGTGCAATGTTCGAGTTCATCCGCACAGTTAACAAAGCTCTAGATAGTGGTTCTGCTGTAGGTAAAGAAGAAGTCATCGATGTTATGAAATACATCGATACTATTTTCGATGTCATGACTTTTGAACAAAAAAATGATGTCCCTCAAAACATCATTGATCTTGCTCATGAGCGCATTCAAGCAAGAGCCGATAAAAACTGGGGACGTGCAGATGAGATTCGCGACGAGATCGCCGCTGCAGGTTATGTCGTAGAAGACAGTCCAGAAGGTCCGAAAGTTAAGAAGGCTTGAGAACAGTGATTAGGGATTAGTGAGTTAGTAGTCAGGGACCAGTGAGTTAAAATTATTCACTAACTTACTGATTACTAATTCACTGATTATCGAATACTCGCCTTAAACTAAAGTCATGAAAGCACTTTCTAAGTTCTCATGTTTAAACCTATAGCCTTCATCTAGTAAACGCTTCGGAACAACACATCGACTTTTCAAAGGTAGTTCTGGTTCTGTCCTCATAATAAAAGCTCCCAGATGAACTAACAGCTCTGGAGCTGGTAAACCTATTTTTACTCCACAGGCTTTTCGCAAGTAAGCCATAACATCTTTATTCTTTTCAGGGTTTGGTGCTGCAAGATTATAAATCCCTTCTGCACTTTCATTCTCAACAAACCAATCAACTATAGCTAAATAGTCATCTAGATGTAACCAGCTAAATTGTTGTTCTCCACTTCCTTGGCGACCTCCCAGTCTCATTTTCACGATCTTCTTCATGACCTGCATAAAAGGTCCATTTTTACCAAGGATAATAGTCATACGCAAACATACTTTACGAATGCTTTGAGGAGCCTCGGCTTCAAAAAATGCCTTTTCCCATCGTTTCGCAACCTCGACTGAAAAGCCCTCACCTATAACACCCGTTTCTTCATCATTTTCCTCTCCATCTGAGTGAGCATAGATAGTGGCGGTAGACGCATTCATCCAAAGTTTAGGCGGACTCTTTGCTAAGCGAACAGCTTCTCCCAATATCCCTGTGCTTTTCGTCCTAGAGTCAAATATCTGCCGTTTATTCCTTTCATTATATCGACAATCAACGCTCTTTCCGCATAAATTTATCAAGACATCTGCACCATCTAAAACTTCAGTCCATTCCCCTATCGTCTCACCATCCCACTGAGTATACCCCTCGTCCTTTGATCTTGCCAAAACAACCACTTCACAGCCTTGCTTTGTAAAGTGTTCCTTAAGCTCCTTACCCAAAAAGCCGCTACCCCCGGCTATAACTATTTTTCTTTTTTTCATTGCCCAACCTTTATAAAAAACATTCTAATTATATTTTACATATATACAGGAAAGATATTATTTTCAATATTTTTCGAAAATAAAAACAAAAGGTTTATATGAGTAACTTAGAAGACATTCAAAATAAGTTTATAAATCACTGGGGAACTCTAGGTTCTTCATGGGGCGTCAATAGAACAATGACCCAGATCCATGCCCTACTCATGGTATCTACTGAACCAGTGACGACAGACTTTGTCATGGAGCGCTTACAAATAAGTCGAGGTAACGCCCACACAAATCTTAAAGAGCTGGTTTCTTGGGGCATTGCTCGCCAAGAAATAGTCCCAGGTGAACGCAAAGACTGTTATGTCGCTGATCAAGATCCATGGAAGCTACTTTGTACAGTTGCCCGCGAAAGAAAGCGTCGTGAGATAGAACCAGCACTTGATGCTTTGTCTGAGTGTCTTGAAGAAGCTTCTCCACTTAAAAGTGCCGATGCAAAAATCTTTAAAAAGCAACTGTCTGAGCTACAAGAGTTTTTAGAAATGGCTGATCGTATATTTTCTAGATTGGGTAGATCTGAGAAGTCACGTGTTCTTAAACTTTTGACCGCGCTTCTTTAGAGATCAAACTTTACTTGTGGTACCGAAACACCACTGAAGTCTTCGGTGTCTAGTGCCTCTACTTGTGGAACACAAGCTATGAGGCGGTCACCACTTTTTTGACTAATCATCTTTATATTATCTCTTTCGATTATATCCGGCTCTGTACTTGCTCCCGAAATAACAATTAGAGGCGTCAAAGAGTGCTTTTCAGCATAATCAATAGTCAAAAAAGTATGATTTAAAGTGCCAAGGTTTGGTCTAGCGACCACTACCAACTCTGCTTCCAGCCTTGCACATAATTGAGCCATATCACAATCATGAGTAATAGGTACAGCTAGTCCCCCTGCTCCTTCAATAACTAAATAATCCACATCTTCAACAGCTTTTGCAGTCTGCAATATCTGCTCAATATCGATGACTTGGCTTTCACACTCTGCCGCAAGGTGTGGAGATGCCGGTAGCTTAAACATCAAGGAAGGAATAATTCTGAGGTTTTCAGAACAAATAGACTTCACAAACTCAGTATCGATAGAAATAAGCTCCCCATCGACTTCTTCAGAACCCGTCTGCACTGGTTTGTAGTAAGCCACTTTATGACCATCTTCTAAAAGAGACTTGCAGAGCAAAGCCGAAACTAAAGTTTTACCAACTCCTGTGTCCGTACCGCTAATAAATAATCTCTTCAAAGTAAACCTCATTTTTATAGTCTTGCATATGCTACAGCAAACTTATTTCACTTCAAGTAGTTCACTCCAACAAGTCGTATAACGTTTAGAAAGTAATTCTCTTTTTGTCGCCCATTGCCGCTTAGTACCACTTCCTAAAGTTCTCACAGTGTCACGGCCAAGCTGTTGATTCAATTTATCCATGCTCAACATCAAACGCTGACGTTTGTCTCGATCAACAGTATCAAACATATCTGGCTGAATGCCTTTTTCAGGAACTAAATCGAGTAGGACTACACCTGCTTTTTTATACGCATAGCCATTTTTAAAAACCTTTTTTAAGAGATCCAATACGACTCCACCTAATTCTGTCGTATCTGCAGTCGCCACTGGAAGTTGAACGGTCACACTTTTAACATACTTAGGTCGACTTCCAAATGGACTTGTCTGAATAAAAAGAGATAACGCCTGGCTATAGAGCTCCCAATGCCTCAATTTTTCAGCGGCTCTAGCAACGAAGGTTAACAAGGCTTCTGACAATTCCTCAAAAGTCTTCAATTCTTTCTTAAAAGAACGAGAACTACAAACACTTTTACGGCTCTCTGGTTGATCCTCAAAAGGAATAACCGCTAAGCCACGCAACTCTTCAACAGTTCTTAATACGGTCACAGGAAATTGACTCATCAACCAATCATTTTTACACTTAACTAAATCCGCTGCGGTCATGATCCCCCAACGTTCTAGCTTTAGAGCATGCCGTCGCCCTATCCCCCAAACTCCCTCTGTCTGACAAGATTCTAAAATCTTCGTGAGGTTCACTGCATCAATACAAAAAGCTCCGCCTAACTTCTTCGCTTTCTTACTCGCAAGCTTCGCCAAGGTTTTTGAAGTCGCCACTCCAACAGATACCGGAATCCCCGTACAGCGCCAAACGCGCTGACGGATCTTACGGGCATACTCAAGTGGATCCATCTCTCCTTTGATCTTCAAAAAAGATTCATCAATTGAGTAAACTTCTATATCTGGTGAAAACTCCTCCAAAGTCGTCATCACCCTGCTCGACATGTCTCCATACAGAGCAAAGTTTGAAGAAAAAACTCTTATACCATGAATCCGAGCCAAATCTCGAATCTCAAAATAAGCTGCCCCCATCCCTACTCCTAAAGCTTTCGCTTCTTCTGAACGAGCAATGGCGCAACCGTCATTATTCGATAAAACAACAATCGGTACATGACGAAGTGAAGGCTGAAAAACTCTTTCACATGATGCGTAAAAATTGTTACAATCTACTAAGGCATAAAGCTCTTTCATAACTTGCGCACTACGCCAACAACGACGCCCCACACTTCAAACTGACTGTTACCGACTATCGGGATGGAACGCCAAGCAGAATTCTCAGCTTTTAAAATCCATCCCTCTGTTTTTCTAAGAAGTCTTTTAACTGTTAATTCTCCATCCAAAATCGCAATAACGATGCTGCCATGGCTAGGATTTTTACCGCGATCAACCACCAAAATATCTCCAGCTAACATCCCTGCTTCAATCATAGAGTCTCCACTAACACGCACCATAAAAGTTGATGATTCATGACTTATGAGATAATCATTTAAATCCAATCCAGATTCGGAAAAATCATCTGCAGGCGAAGGAAAACCTGCCTGTACGTCACTTCCACTTAGAGGAGTTATCTGTGTTTGTCTCGATCTCATAAAAACCTATATTAGCTATATTTTATTAGTATCTTTTACCATGCAAAAATACAAGACATAAAAATCAATAATTATCTAAAAAGGTAGGCTTTAAGCTTGAGACGAATCGATCAAAAGAACTTTAATAAATCTAAACTAAGACAAGAGTAAACGGATATAATTAAAACTAATCGTTCTACTCAACTTCATGGACATTCGAAAAATAACTTGGCAAGAAGCTCTACCCGTCAGACACAAAGTATTGTGGCCCGATAAGAATCCTGAATTCTGTATGGTTGAAGGCGATAATGAAGCCAAACATTTTGGTGTATTCACTGAAGAAAAGCTCGTTTGTGTGGCCTCTTTATATATAGATGGCTCTTCTATCCGACTGCGAAAGTTCGCAACCTTAAAAGAGTTTCAAGGCAATGGTTTTGGGACCGCTATGCTCAAGTTCCTCATCAATGAAGCCAAACCTATGGGAATGGAACATTTTTGGTTTGATGCTCGTGAAACAGCCCTCAACTTCTATCGTCGTTTTGGCTTTAAAGCCAACAAACAACGTTTCCTTAAAAGTGGTATTCCTTATTACAAAATGAGTTCTAAAATAAAGTAGCAAAGGCATTTAAGAATACTCAAAAAGGCCAACCTTCAGCTCTCCTTCCATATGGCCTCCTTACTTCATTGAAGCCAATACACTCACCTATCAAGACCTCTTTACACGACTTATCTCAAGTTTTCTAAAAGAACAATTTTGCGCTAAAACCCATAATTTGTGAGATCTTTATCTCAATACAAGAGAGACCACCAAGCGTCTTATAACTTAAGCTTTTTTTCAAAAGACTGTATAGGTTTTCGTTCGCCTTTGGTTGATATGACTAAATAAGCAACACGCTATTAGGGTCAATTTCAAAAACGCTCCTAAAGCCAACAAAGAAACTATAGACAACTCTGTAAGCTATGTCTGGTTTAAACTCTTTTGATGGATGCAAAAAATATGAAAACAAAAAACACAAACTCTTTTACACTTGTAGAACTACTAGTAGTCATTGCTATTATTGGCATTCTACTCACCCTACTTTTCCCCTCTTTACAAAATGCTAGGTTAGCCAGTAAGACGGCAACTTCTATGAGTAACCTGAAGCAAATACACATAGGAACTATGGCCTATGCCTCAGCAAACAACAATTGGTTATTTGACACTGCTACAAACTGGCATCCATATGCCGGCATCAATAGTATCACCGGAGGCCGAAATCATGTCATGGATTGGCAAAGAATGTCTTATGAAGCCATGATTGGCAAAACTCTTTCTAGAACAGAAGCGAGTACTCAGATGGCTTTAAATACGCCTTTTTTCAATACATTTTTCTGCCCTGCCTTAAGAGAATCTCGTCCTATGCCTGAGTCTATAAACAGCTATGGTGATGGAGACTACTCAATGAATAGATTCTTTTTCAAAAATAAAAACTTAGCCAAATTAGATGGTAAAAACGAACCTATTTACCTCGGTGGCACACCGATAAATGACAAGCCTTGGCGAGCTTTCCTAGATTTTAGAAGAAGTATCTATGAACCCCTTAACGAAAAACGTCCCGCTTACAAGTACCTAAACAATAGAGCTCTGAGTTCATATATTGACGGCAGAATAAAATTATTAACTAAAGCTAATGGTGCGGAGATCAATTCAGCCGTCACAGACCACCATGATTTTCAATAGACTTAGTTAAATCACCCCTTTCAAAACTCACAGACTTAAATCGGATAATAAAGTGAATTTATCATATACAAACTCTTCTAACTTCAAGTATCGACTAACGAGATACAAACAGATACTCTCTATTGTTATTATTGCACTATGCACCCAAGCTTACGCTGATTCTAAACGGCCAAACATCATCCTAATTATGTCAGATGACCAAGGTTGGGGCCAAATTGGTTATATGGATCACCCACAGCTTAAAGGGAATACGCCAAACTTAGATAAAATGGCGAAGACTGGCATTCGCTTCAATCGCTTTTATGCCGCCGCTTCAGTTTGTTCTCCAACAAGAGCTTCAGTTTTGACTGGTCGATCGCCACGCCGCACAGGTGTTCCTGGGCTTCATAAACGTCTTTGTCTTCAAGAAAAAACACTTCCACAAGCGCTCAAAAAAGCAGGCTATGCCACGGCACACTTTGGCAAGTGGCACTTAGGTGGAGTCCAAGGTACTGCTATGCCAATTTTGCCTAATGATCCCAATGCCCCAAATCACTATGGCTTTGACGAGTACCTATCAGCGACAAACTACATAGAAATGAATCCACTCATGACTCACAATGGTAAAGTTGTAGGTCTCAAAGGCGAGTCTTCAGTACTTATGGTTGAAGCTGGTCTTAAGTTTATTGAAGCCAACAAGAATAAACCTACTTTTACAGTTCTCTGGTATGGCTCACCTCACTTCCCATATACTGCAATGGAAAAGGACATGAAAGGCCTACCAAAAGATATGAACTCAAAACAACGTCAACTGCTTGGCGAGATTGTTGCTATGGATCGTAGCATAGGCATGCTTCGAACTCGTTTGCGTGAGTTGAAGATGGCAGAAAATACATTGATCTGGTTCTGCAGTGACAATGGCGGACGTGTTCATGAACCACATGCTATGGCTGGATTACGAGGAGCAAAAGGCAGTCTTCATGAAGGAGGCATTCGAGTTCCAGGCATAATTGAATGGCCGGGAAAAATCAAACCGCAAGTTACAAACTTTCCAGCCTCCACCATGGATATCATGCCAACAATCATTGACCTTTTAGACCTTCCAAAAGACTCGATGTTAGATGTAGTCGATGGAGAAAGTATTGCTCCTTTATTTAAAGGTAAAACACCAAAACGTTCTCATGGAATTTATTTTGGAAATAAAGGCACTGCACTGATTAAAGGTAAGTATAAACTTGTCAAAAATGGTAATGGCAAAGGCATAAAGTGGCAATTGTACGACCTAGAAAAAGACATGGCCGAGACCACCGACTTATTAAACCAATTCCCTGAACTTGTTAAACAAATGATGGAAGAGATAGAGTCTACAAATTCTTCTATCTATCAAAGTGAACAGGGAAAAGACTACCCTGAAGGCAAAGTCATTCAACCACAGCGTTCAACACTGTGGAGTAAAATGCCGGAGTATCAGAAACTCTATGACCTTTTCGCCGAGCTGAAGCCAGACTGGAAAAGACCTGATCCAAAGGCCAAGTCGGCTAAAGAAAGGCGCGCTGAAAAGAAGAAAAAGGAAAAAGCGAAATGATATTAAAGTTTTTACTTACTTTAACTGCACTGTTGGCGATAACTATTCACGCCGATGAAAGCAAAAAGCCAAAGAAAATGAACATCCTCCTTCTAATAGCGGATGACTTAAATACTTGGACGCTAGAAGAGCCGGGAAGATATACAAATAAACTCATTGCGCCAAACTTAGATAAGTTTGCTAAGAGTGGAGTTGTTTTCAAAAATGCTTATTGTGCCGCTCCTTACTGCGTACCATCCAGAACTTCAATGTGGTCTGGAGTGAGCCCTCACAAATCTGGCATCTACCATAATCAAACAAATGTCGCCGCTAGTGAACCACTAAAGAAGGCTGTTTCTCTCTTCAAGATATTTAAAGATGCAGGCTACTACACAGCTGGATATGGGAAGATTGGGCATGGTTGGAAGGATGATGGCTTTCACGAAAAAATTAGCCACAAGCGTGATCCTAGACCACCAGGTGCACCTATTCAATCTGTTGGTAGAGGAGAACAAGACTGGGGTACAATTAACATTCCTGAATCAGAGATGAATGATACTCAATCGGCCAACCGTGCAATTGCAGCACTTAATAAAGAACACGATAAACCATTCTTCATTGTCTGCGGAACTTTCAATCCACACATGGCCTGGTTCGTCCCTCAAAAATACTACGACATGTTTCCTCTCGATAAGATAAAAGTTCCAAAGTTAAACCCAAATGACTTCGATGATATACCACCACTTGCAGATGAGATAGTCAGTGGAAAGCGTAAGTTTACTCAAAGTGTATTAAACGCAGGTCTCCACAAACAAGCCGTACAAGCCTACCTTGCGACAACAGCTTATGTCGACGCTCAACATGGAAGAGTTCTAGATACCTTAGAGAAGAGCAAACATAAAGACAATACTATTGTTATGTTTATCTCAGATCATGGTTTTCACTTAGCCGAAAAAGATAATTGGCAAAAAGGAACTCTTTGGGATGAAGCAACTAACTCTATGTTTATGATGCGCGTTCCCGGCATGACCAAAGCTGGAGGCATAGCAAAACGCTGTATTTCCTTACAAGACATCTACCCTACTCTAACAGACCTCTGTGGTCTCACTAAGCCTGATTATGTCGATGGAAAGTCTATCGCTCCACTCTTAAAAAACCCACACAGTGAGTGGAAGAGTACAGCCTTCAGTTACCTGAATAATCAATATGCTAGTATTCGTACTGAGCGCTTTCGTTTCACTCGTTATAAAGAAGGACAAATGGAGCTTTACGACCACACCAAAGATCCACATGAATGGAAGAACGAAGTCAACAATCCAGAATATTCTAAAATCCTAAAATCCTTAGCTGCCCGCTTACCTCCAGCCAGTGATATGGCGCTACAAATCGTTAGAGGTCAAAAAGTAAAGAAAGATAAGAAAAAGTCGAAGAAGTAATAAATAGACATTTCCCAAGCTGTAGAGCTGACATTTAGCTAAGAGACATTTTCGAATGATGTATAAAACCAATAGTAAAAAGCTAGACATTCTCAGTCTAGACTTAGGAGTCAAAATGATTAAAATAAGTATATTTAAAAAGTTCGCCTTTGTCGCAGCTCTTTGCACATATGGCATGGGGATAGTTTCAGCTGCTGAAAAACCAAATATTGTTCTACTCTATCTGGACGACTGGGCCTGGAATGGCAGTCCAGTTAAAATGAACGATGACATGGAAAATTCGCGCATGCCAGTTCTACAAATGCCAAATGTTGAGAAGCTAGCGAAACAAGGCATGAAGTTCAGCAATGCCTATGGTTCGCCTCAATGTGCCCCGGCACGAGTTTGTCTACAAACAGGACAAGCTGCCGCGCGAAATGGCTTCACTGTTGTTTTGGGAAAAATAAAAGACGACTACTACGATATGCGCAATACTTACAACTACATGCCGTTGATACCAAATGTAGCTGCAACCTCGCTCGACACCAATACTATGACCATCCCTAAAGCTCTCAAACCACTAGGCTATGAAAGCGCTCATATTGGTAAATGGCATATGTATTGTGATCCGGGTGAAGCTGGCTATGCACTTCACGATGGTGATACTAATAACAATCCGGGAAATACACTAACTTCTGGCCTGAAGAAAACTGATAAGAGACCAACAAGAATACCAAAAGACATAAAAGACCCGAAGCTCATGTTCAGCATTACAGAGAAAGCAATTGGCTTTATGGAAGAACAAGTTCAAAAGAAAAAGCCCTTCTATCTGCAAATCTCACACTATGCCATGCATGAAGGTCGTGAGTGTCTAGACTCAACGCGTCAGAAATATGTTAACCACCCAGTTGTTCAAGAGTACTACAAGAGAATGGGAACTACAGCAGAAAAGGTTAATCGCAAAAAGGATCCAGCCAACTGGTTGGCAATGGGCGAAGACATGGATGGTCGCATAGGTGCTGTCCTTGACAAAATCAAAGAACTTGGAATTGAGGACAATACTTACGTTATCATGGTCTCGGACAACGGCTACCGCCATAGTGATGTAGCCCAAGATCTCAAACAACCTCTTCACGGTCATAAATGGTGGGTTTGGGAAGGCGGAATTCGCGTCCCGATGATTGTAAAAGGTCCTGGAATTAAAGCTGGGACTGTATTCAAGGGAAATGTTATAAATTACGATTTCCTACCAACATTTCTTGAGTGGGCCGGTGGTAACCCGAAAACTCTCAAGGATATTGACGGTCAAAGCCTTGCTCCATACTTAGCAGGAAAAGCTCCCGAGAAAGAATTTTTAAACCGCAACCTATACTTTCACTTCCCCCACTATCGAGGATCAATGCCCCACTCCGCTATAGTCTCAGGCAAACATAAAGTCATGCATTTCTATGAGCGCCCAGATATTCCTATGCTTTTCGATCTCTCCGTAGATTCTGGAGAAGTAAATAATGTTGCCAAGCAAAATCCAGAGACTCACAAAAGGCTCTTTGACGAAATGATGGATTATACCAAGGCTGTTGGCGGTAAATTCCCAAAGACAAATCCAAAGTTTGATAAAGAGAAATATACCAAAGACAAAGACTACAAGAAGCGGATGATGTGGGGACCTTTTGAAGGTAAGCGCCCATTGGAAGCTGACGAAAAGTAAATCCAACTCTATCTAATTTAAGCTATGCAAAGGTTTTTACATAGCTTAAATGAAGAGCCAACCCCATAAACACTGAATTTTGATTACGTAGTCAAATTTAGAGAATAAACTCTAACAAAGTAAAGCACCATCATCTATTCAGATTACTGTTTAAAGTAACCGTACGTCAAAAAAAAGGAGCTTCCACTGGCAAGTAGAAGCTCCTTTCGTGTGTGAAGAGAACTAGTTTAAAATAGTTGTGTAACTGGTTTACCGGTTTTATTCGCAAGTTGAAAAGGACGTCCTGTTTGATTGTATTCGATATGGTCAATCGGTAAGCCCATGGCATAGCCAATGGTCGCATTTAAGTCAGTTGGGTGAACCTTTTTATCTACAGCGGTTCCGCCCATCTTGTCGGTTTTGCCATACTTCTGACCACCTTTGATACCAGCCCCTGCCAGCATTGCAGTATAACCAAGTGGATTATGCCCACGTCCACCTTGGCTATTTAGCTCGGAACTACGACCAAACTCAGAAGTAAAAACCACAAGTGTCTGGTCTAGAAGCCCCATCGAACTCAAGTCATACATAAGGGCAGCGACACCTTGATCCAGAGAAACCGCTCTGTCTTTGAATTCACCATAGATGCCGTAGTGATCGTCCCAACCGCCATGATCCAAAGACATATAGCGAACACCTTTTTCTACAAGCCTTCTAGCTAGAAGACAACTGTTGCCAAATTCATTTTTACCATAACGTTCTCTCGTAGCATCTTTTTCCAGATTCAGGTCAAAAGCTGTAAGGTCCCGGCTGGTCATCATTTTTAAAGCCTGATCGTATATATCACTATAGTCTTTGGTGATATTATTTTTCATCTTCGCTTCAAATGCCTGATTAATCTTATCCAAGTATGAAACACGCTTTTTAAAGTCACTGTCGCTAAGGCCTTTGGGCGTCTTTACAAACTGAATACCTTTAGTTGGGTCCTTAACTGGAAGAGCAGAAAACTGGCTTGAGAAAAAGCCTCTCCCTGCACCACCACTATTGCCAATTTTTATAAAAGAAGGAATAGCGCCAGAGCTTTTCCCTCCAAGTTTACTGGCCCAGGCTCCCAGTTCAGGGTGGGCAACAGTCCCACGACTTTCATAACCCGTTCTAGTCAGGTATGATGCATGATGGTGTGTGCCTTGAGTATGACACATAGAGTTTATAACTGCAAATTTATCCATATGCTTAGCCATGCCTGCAAAATACTTACCAACACGTATTCCATCGGCGCTACTTTTAATCGGTGCAGATGCCTGATTTGCATCTTTATTAGCTTCTTTGATGTCAAAACTATCCACCTGACTAAAGCCACCTGAAACATTGATGAAAATAACAGACTTAGCCTTACCACCACCTCTGAGAGTTGACGTTCTAGCACTGGCAATTTGCGTTGTGAAATTTACACCAAGTAAACCAGCCGCCAAACCTTTAACCATATGCCTGCGGGTAATTTCGTCAGATTTTAAAAATATGTTTTTCATGATTTACCTTTTGATCTTAAATTCGTGAGAGTTTGTCAACGCCCAGGCAAGAGTTTCCTGGTCAAGGTCTTTACTATTTACTAGATGGCTCTTTGCCATATTTATTTCCGTTCTACTCGGATCGCGAGACAGTATGGCATTGTAAATATGCTTGATTTTTATTTCCGTAGACGCGGATTTATCCTTGAGCCTGTCGTAGAGATAAGAAGTTGATCTACCGTGCTTTTTCACTCCTGAATATAGCTCATTGTTCATCAAGTGTAGAGCTTGAGGAATAGTCGAGTCCTGTATAGCCCCATCTATGAGTGACCTTCCAGACATACCATAAATATTGAGAAATGATGCTCTCCCAGGTCTCATCATTGAAGCCCTATGTGACTTGGAAGAAAGCTTAACTCCTGGTAGTGCTTCATACTTCCCTTTTGCATCTTTGAGCCTTTTATCTCGATTCTGCATAAAATCAATTCTTTCCGCCGGGCTCATATTTACCATTTCTTTATAGATCAAATTGTATTTGGTATACTTACCTTCGCCAACTCCTATATCCGGGTTTTTCTGGCGGATAGACAAAAGTGAATCCCAAACCTGTTCTGCAGTCAATCTTCTGACAGCAGGAGCCGGATGATAGAACTTGCCTTCAACTACCTCCAAAGCTGTACGCTGATAACTCTTAGTTTTGAAAAGAATTTTCATGAAGACTTTTTGGTCGTATTTTGCCAGCTTCATAAGCTTAATTAAGAAAGTTGTTAGTTTAGGATTATCGCCCATATCCTCTTCTGCCATATCAAGATTCTTACCTACCAGTGGTGAGCCAAAGACACGTCCCCAAAGTCGATTGACAATAGTTTTGGTAAACATAGGATTCTCAGGAGAAGTCATCCACTTTGCCAAATGCATTCTTGCTCTGTAGTCATTATCCCCACCTTTCATCGCAAGGTTAACATTGTTGTACTTCCGGTTTGGCTGAGTTTGTTCAAAATCTATCCTAACAGGTTCTCCAAAAGGAACCTGAGCTCGAATCATTTCATTTGGTTTACCATCTTCATACTGGTAATCCGGAGGGAGGTTTATAGTTCCAGAACCACCTTTGAAAACACCGGCCTGAATTGTCTTATAGTAACCTCTTAAACCATTTTTCTCAGGGGTCGACTTTGGCTTAAGTACCTTTAGCATAGCGCCAGTTTCACGGTGATTGTGAGCTCTGCCATTTACATTTGTGCCATTGGTAAATGCGAGAAGTTTGTAGAAGTCTTTTTGAGTCCACTTTTTGTAAGGATGGTCATGGCACTGAGCACAAAGTATGTCTGTTGCGAGGAAAAGCTGCATGGTATTACTCAGGCTATCCTCTGCCATGAAACCGGTAAGGTCGTCTCGTAAGTAGTAACCAACGGAAGCATTCATGGGATCGCCATAAGCACCTTCGGAAGCAACCAATTTGTAAGCAAATTCATCATAAGGCATGTTTTCTTTTATAGTTTGCTGAATCCAGTTGTTGTATGTCTCAAGTGTATTCTTGGCAACTCTTTCTTTCACCCTTAGTGCATCTAGCCAGTAGTTGTGACTGTGGCTGAGAAAGCCTGGGGAATCCATAAGCTCATTAACTAATTTATGTCTGTCTGATTTTCCAAACGAGAAGAAGCTGTCATATTCTTGAAGAGTTGGTATTCTACCCGCAATGTCGAGATAAGCTCTTCTCAAAAAGTTTTCGTCTGAGATGATGGCACTTGGTCGTTGTCTTCTATCCCTAAGATCTTTATCAATCAGAGCGTCAATATACTGGCTAGCAAGAGCTTGGTACTTGCTGTTCGTTAGATCAACACTTTTAACTTTGGCAAATGGTGAATCGGTAAGTTTGATTGCAACCACTTTAGGTTTTTCTTGAGGAACAAGAGTTCCTTCCCAAGGTGCACCTGAATTGATCCAGTCTTTAACGATAGACTGCTTATTCATGCTTAAAGGCTCACCGTCACTTGGCATAATGTCGTCATCATTTGCATGAAGACTGATCAGTTTGTAAAGAAGACTCTCTTTAGCATTTCCTTTAATTAAAGCAGGCTCACCGGAGCTTCCTCCTTTTAACACTCCTGCTAGGGTATCCATACGGAACTTACCTTTTTGACGCTTAGCACCATGACAACCAACACAACTTTCTTCAAAAATAACCTTTACTTGATCAAACCGATTATGTGGAGTTGAAGTTGTTAGTTCTATTTTTGTAGGTTTAGGCGACATTTCCTGCTCAAACATGCTTTCCATGTCATCCATGCCATCATCAGTAAAACTAAGTTGTTCATTTATTGGAGTAGTGGTCTCTACACTTTCAGTTTTCTCTGCCATACCCTCCGCAAAGATGCTATTCATTTCTTCCGCAGAAATACTCGTGATAGCGCTTTCATGGACTTGTTGAGGACTAGTTGTGTTCGCGACTTTTTCCTTTTCTAAAGACTTCCACCACATTCCTCCTCCACTAACTGATGTAATGATGACAAGAAATATAACAAGCGTACTTAAGACTTGCTGAATAATTTATTCAGTGTTTTAAACCTTTATCAATCATTTATCCAATCTCATCAATTCGCTTTAACTTTCTCGTCTTAAAATATTGTATCCATATAATAATAGTGTGCCAAATAGCCTCGGTCAGCTTC
>JAJPOQ010000162.1 GCA_021232515.1 Lentisphaeraceae bacterium | reverse complement strand
GAAGCTGACCGAGGCTATTTGGCACACTATTATTATATGGATACAATATTTTAAGACGAGAAAGTTAAAGCGAATTGATGAGATTGGATAAGTGATTTATAAAGGTTTAAAACACTGAATAAATTATTCAGCAAGTCTTATTTACTGGCTTAGTTGCATAGTCTGTGTAGCCCGCATCTAAGCACTTTTCTCTATCGCCTTTCATAGTATTGGCCGTCAAAGCTATGATTGGCTTGTCGAAGTTTTTCTGGCGGAGTATTTCAGCAGCTGTTATACCATCCATTACTGGCATCTGCACATCCATAAGAACTATATCAAAGTTATTCTCTTCGACCGTTAGCATCCTAACTGCATCTGCACCGTTCATACCACACTCAACGTCCAAGTTTGCCTTCTTTAGAATTTTGCTAATGAGCGTTAAATTCGTCATATTATCATCAATCAGGAGAACATGTCCGTTTATCTTATTGATACTCTGGGTCTTAGAAGCCAATTTGCATTTAGGCTTTTTATTCACCACCTCTTCTGAGTATTTTTCGATCTTCAGCAATACAGTAAACTCAGTACCTTTACCAAACTCACTTGTGACGCTTATATCTCCACTCATCATTTCAGTTAGACGTTTTGTTATAGCTAAACCGAGACCAGTCCCACCAAACTCTCTAGTGATAGAGGTATCTGCTTGTTCAAAACTCTCGAAAACTTTTTCAAGTTGTGCTGGCTTCATACCTATACCTGTATCTGAAACTTTAAAAGCCAACTTCTTCTCAGCTGCTTGCCAAGATACATCTAAACTAATGCTACCATCTTGAGTAAACTTTATGGAGTTACCCAATAGATTTAAAAGTATCTGACGAACACGTGTTGGATCAATAGTCACATTTTTAGGGATAGGGAAATCATAGTTTGCATTAAAAGTAAGCTTCTTCTCTTTAACTCTTGCTTTAAGTAAACTTTGTATATCATCGACCATATCAAACAATGAGACTGATATATACTCGAGTTCAAGTTTGCCGGCTTCTATTTTTGATAGATCGAGTATGTCGTTTATGATAGTGATAAGGTGGCCGCCATTTTTCTCAATAACGTCGATATATTTAATCGCCTCATCGTGCTGAATCTTCTCATCTTCTTTCAGTAAATCAATGTAGCCTAGTATGGCCGTCATAGGCGTTCGTATTTCATGACTCATATTAGCCAAAAACTCACTTTTTGCTAAACTCGCCTGTTCAGCTCTAGTTCTCTGCTCTGTAAGCTCTGTGTTAAGCGTTTCTAACTCATCGGTTTTTTCTTCAAGAGCCAAGTTTTGAGACTCTATTTCTCCAGATATCTCTTGAGCTATACCAACCGCTTTTCTTTGAACTGATGCTAAACTTAAAATCACATAGAATAATAAAATGTCGATGAACACACCAAACATGGCAATATAAGTCGGTAACTTAGCTTCTTTAAGATTCCCCGTTTGTTGGTAAGCGTAAACCTTCCATCCTCTTCCCTGTAGAGTTAAATCCAGAACTTTGGCATTTAGATGGTTATGATCACGGCTAACCCCAAATGTGCTAGAGGCATTTGAGTAAAGAAGGTTATCATTCGAAATAGTTTGATCATATATCTCAATAAAAGTATTATTTTGCTCAGCAATATTATCCTTATAGAAAATCCCATTCATAAGATCTCCACATCTGAAAGCTGCATAAACCCAGCCTTCAAAGTTCTTAATCTTCTCTTCCTTGCTGGCATAGATTTTACCATCTTTATAAACCGGCAAGTAAACTAAAAAACCTTTTTGCACCTCATCTTCTGTTTCTTGTACAAGAGTTATTATTCCTGATGCTGCGGCCTCTCCTGTTTCCATAGCTCTTCTCATCGCTGCACGGCGCATTTCATTTGACCACATGTCATACCCAAAAGCACGCCTATTTCGCCAATCGAAAGGTTCTATATATGTAATAGATGAGTAAAGGTCTCGCTCTCCTTCTGGTCTTACGGCAAAATCAGGAAAACCTTCTTTTTGGACTTCGGAAATGTACTTGCCTAAATCTTCTTTCTGAACAGGAATGCTGTAGCCCATACATTGAATACCAGGCCAATGATGAGATAAATCCAATTTTGATACATAAGTATGCCACTCTTCTCGAGAGACAAAGCTACTTGAGTCGAAAAACGCTACACCGCCTTGCAAGACTTGTTCATACAAATGAAGTTGAGTTTCTATATTCTTTTTTATTTCTTCCGAAAGAAGATCAAACTTCTCTTTCTCTTTGCTAGCGATGTAATTTTTAGAGAAAAACCATGCTGAAACAGTCACAATTAAAGACAATACCAAAACAATCCACGCGGTATGCGCACCGTGAACTTTTGATATATGTTTACTGTCTTTTGACAGCTCTGAAATTGACTTACCCTTAGTCATAAGCATCCTATTTAAAACTACTGGTTTTAATGATCGCAAATTAGGTGCCACTTTATCCAAAAAACTAGAGGCGGATAATCGTGATTCTTTTAGGGATTTTCATCTCTAAATACTGGTTCTTACCAATAGTCAAAACCTTTAAGGTCGGAATCCTAAAAATCGGTCGAGGATCAAGTATCTCAACATCTGCAATATTTAACTCCTCTAAAGGTAACTTTAAAAGATCTAGAGTTTGAGTTACTTTTGTCCCCTGTAAATTAAGCTTTTTAACAGGCAAGTTTCGAATTCCAGCAAGTGACTTCATGCGTGGCGTCTTACTAAAGTCCAAGCTCACATAGCCATCAACGATCTCTAAGTCATAGTCCCATTGGCCAATATTTTGATTAATCACATCCTCCATAAAAACCATTGAACATGCAACTCGTTGTTCTAAGTCTTCAGAATTCATGTTTATATAGGCACAAACAAAAAAGGAGTATTGCACATGAGCGAGATCGACATAGAACTCTTTAAGAAGCTCAACAGGCAGGAACTCTTTGTCTTCTTTAAAACTGCCATACTTTTTCGCTATATTCATATAACGCCTATGATACCTGGGGCTTAAACCATTAAGTAGCTTGAGCGCCTGATTAAAATCTTGACGAATGATAAGCAGCTTAACTTTCCAAAATAATGCGTGCTCATTTTCAGGGTCTTTTTCAATAGCTGTATTAACTAGACCTAACGCCTCTTCAAAGTCATAGTCCAACAATAATTGATAAGACATTTCCTTAAGAAGCTCTGCATCTTCAATTGACTCTTGGCGATGTGACTCTTGTTGCTGAACATAGAGTAACTCAGCTGCTAAAGCCGCTCTATCTCGTTCAATAAATTTCCAAGTAAAGAAACCAGATACGAAAAGGATTATTAGCAATGAGTAGCTTATGTTCTTATGACGCTGAACCAACAAAAATACCGACTTCAAAAAGCTCGCATCTTCTGCATCTGTAGCAAAACCTGAAAGCCACCTTTGGACCTCTGTAGCTAACTCATCCACAGACTGGTAACGCTCATCTTGAGAAATAGCTAAAGCTTTCATCGCTACCGCAGTTAAACTTTGAGGTAATGAGCTGTCCAAGTCATTTGGAAACCGTACGTCACCTTCAAGCGTGGCTTTTAAAGATGCTTGCGTATCTCCGACCTCTACCGGCCTGACCTTAGTCAACATGGAGTAAAGTATTCCACCTAGTGCAAAGACATCCGTTCGCTTGTCCTTTAAGCCATTATCTTCTGAGATCTGCTCTGGAGCTAGGTAACCCAAAGAACCTTTCACAACGCCATTTAAAGTAAGATCATTGTATACATCTGGATCTAAACCTGTTGGTTCTTCAGTATCTATTTGGCCAATTAACTTTGCTAAACCCCAATCACAAACGATAACCTCGCCATACTCTCCGAGACGAATATTTGCCGGTTTCAAATCTAAATGAATAACATCCTTTGAGTGAGCATAGCTTACAGCATCGCAGATTTTCAGGAAGATCTGCATAAGTTCTTGCAGAGGCATATTCTTTTTATTTACAGCCTGTTCTTTAATAAGCTCTGAAAGGTTTTTGCCTTCGACTAACTTCATAGTGAAATAAGCCGATTCTCGTTCCGTTCCTAAATCATAGATCGGTATGATGTTTGGATGCTGTAAGGACGCCGTTAAGCGCGCTTCTTTTATAAAACTATCGATGCTCTTTCCATCTGACTTTAGTGGCACTGCTTTTGCAATGGTTCGAACTGAAAGCTTATCTGTCACGGATAGAATTCGTTTCATACCTCCACGAGCTATTTCAACTTCATCGACATAGCGTTGAGACACCTTGGCCAACTCGTCTTTCAATAGACTTTCCTCACTCTCAGAGAATGCATCATCAAAGACTGCTGACATAGGTTTTAGATTATCTAAAAAATCTTCAGGTATAGAATCGTCCGGCATTAATCGAGCTCTTCACATAGACGGCGAATCTCTTCATAAAGTTTGGACTTTACTCGTTTAGCGTAGACATAAATGGTATTTACTGGGACATCTATCTGTTCACTCAATTCTTTCACTGGAACTCCCTCCGTCGACTTCAAGTAAACATCTATGACCTTCTCTGAAAACTTCGGTCGGATGTTCTCCAAAGCCATATTTGAGATGTAGTTCTTCCACTCATCTGAAACTAACTTGTCTATTGCTGGTTTAGCGATGACGTCAGGGTTCCAAGCTTCATAGTCAGCCGCCTTCATCTTTCGCTCTTCTGCCCTGCTATGACTGCGAAAAAAGTCTTTAACGGTATTTCCCGTCATCATACACAACCAACCCCTAAAGCGATCGCCACTATTGTAGTCAAAGTCCGGAAGTTTATTCCACAACTTTAGAAGAACTTTTTGCACGACCTCTTCGCCGTCATGGTGGTTCAATCCCATACGACGACAGATGATGTAGATAAACTTCTTGTAGTAGAAAACAAAATCTTCCCAAGACTTCTCATCTTGTTGATTTTTCACTCTTAAAAGGAGGGTCGCACGAGTATTGCAAAAGCTGTCATTTTTATCATTCATATAGTTACACTAAAAAATTATCCGTTATAAATCAAGAATTTTGTCAACTTACCTGAAAGAGGCAACGTTGTATTTATGAACGAAGTAACAATGAACGAGAATCAATAAGTATTACGAACTCAAGAGTTATACAATGACACTTTAGCTTAAATTTTGTAAAGAATCACCATATACACACCACACCTGTTGGAGCTGGCGATAGACAGCTCTAACTACCTTTGGTCAATATATTTATAGAACTCTTTGGCATTTCTCCAGAAGTATCTCTGGCGATCTAACTTAGACAATTTTTGTGTATACTGATCGAGTATATAAAACATCCTTGAGAACTCAGACATAACAGGCCAGTTACTTCCATAAATAACTCTCTCTGGTCCAAATAAGTTCCACATAAGATCTAGGCTTTTTTCGTAATACTCTGGGCTTTCAATTGTTTTCTTTGAAGAGTCTTTCTCCAGAATATCTGAAACTTTTGCATAAACATTTGGTAAAGAACTAGCCTTCTTCAACTTTTGCAAAATCTCACTATTCACTTTACCAACTCGAATACATGACTTTGGTAAATGATTTATGTTTATTCGCAGCTCTGGAAACTTTTGAGCAACTTCTATAACTCCATCAAGAGTCTGCGCTCCTCCCAAGACATCAACACTCAGATCATTTTCCGCCAACATTGAAAAGTGTTTAGCAACAGTTTTATCGTTAACCTTTTCTAGAATGTCTCGACGAACTCTCACTCCTCGAAAGTACTCTTGACTCTTAAAACGAGAAAATGACTTTTCAAAGTCACTCGTACCTGGATTTAACTGACCGACTACACCAACAACGACCTTCTCTTTAACGGCCAAATCAATGATCCACTGATTATCTTCTAACCAGTTGCTCGCTTCAACTATAACAGTTCCTGTGATTCCCTGTGGTTTTGTCAGCTTTACATAATCCTGAGGCATAACCTTGCGGTAAAGCCGACTTTTCTTAGATGGCCAAGGAATACCTTGTGGACGGGTTGGATCATAAAAATGTGTGTGAGTATCAATAATTTGATTTTCTATTGATTCATCACTACTGCAAGAAGTTGCTGTAAAAGCTACAGCTGTGGATTTTATAAATGTTCGACGCGAAAATTGACTCATTATGAATTCCTGAAAAGTGCCTAGTTATGAAACATAATAATTCGACATTTTCATAAATTCACTAGCAAAATTAAATTTCACTAGGCATGAGTCTGACCTTTGCGCTTCCAGTCTTTCTGTAAAAGAGAATTGTCTTTTTTCGGGGCACTCGATTTCATTGCACCACCTGTTTTAGCACCAAAAGTTCCCATTAGTCGATGATAGGCTATTTGCTTGTAGATCGACATACTTCCTAAAAATTTCATAAAGTATCCAAAAAGTTCATTTTAAAATTTATGACAACACGCCCATGATTAATCTTAATAAGTGGCTCCACACAACTAAATGCAACTTTTTGCAAAACTTTATCTCATTGACAAAAAATCATTTTCTAAAAAACTCTCAACGAACTAAACGTCAATCACTTATTGCCAATTCAACAGAGTCGGCTATACTCTCCGGATAAAATAACGAAATACCCTCTAGAGAATAAAATGAAAAAGACTTTTGAACTAACTCACCCTAAAATCAAATACCCTCGTATGATCGAGTCGGTTAAAAACGAAATTCGAAAATATTTGAAAAGAAACCGTAAGAAGACACTTCCACAAGGTGCTGACTACTGGGACTTTAAATGTAAGTTTGGCGATACTGAAGAAACAGCAAAAACTGTTCATTTAGCAGAAATAGACAAGCATATAAATGAAGCTGAAGCCAAAGAGCTCACTTCCTTTTATATCGAAGTTATTCCGGCTGCCGGCCACAGAAACAAATAAATCAAATCCAAGAATAACTATGTCAGACGCAGCTACAGAATTTCTAGAGATCCACTACGATGATTTTGCCGACTTATTTGAAGAGGCAAACCAACTCTTCGATAAAAAAAAGTTCGATGAAGCACTTCTCTCATTTGCCGAAGCGCTTAAAATCATCCCTGATCCAAAAGAAGAATGGGAAGAAACCATTGCCATCCTTACTGGCATAGCTGATGTCTGGTACGTAAAAAAGAACTACCAAGTTTGTCTCGACGCCTTAAACGATGCTCTGCTCTGTGAAGGCGCAGATGAAGTGGCCTATGTTCACTTCCGTAAGGGACAAGCACTTTATGAGCTAGATGAAATAAAAGAAGCAACAGAGTCTTTTTACAAAGCTCACATCCTAGATGAAGACCTTTTTGAAAATGAAAGCGACATCTACTTCGATTTACTCATCGCTCGAGAAAAGTAACAAAGCGATCTATCCCCCCTTATCTAAGTTATAGCTGTACGGCCGACTTATCGGCCTCTCATCTAGTTTTGATGAAAAGTAAAACTACATTGAAGCCATGATAAAAAACATCAAAAACATATTTAGCGACTTAGATCGACTTGGACCAGTTTTACTGTTTACCATACTTGCTCCTGCATTAGGTGCCTTGACCCTAACTGCCACTGTAGATTCCTGGTTTACTCCTCTTAAAGACTCTGGTTCATATATCGTCCTACTTTTCATTTGCTGTGCGACCATACTTGCCGGTTTATCACTCATCCCCACTCACGCTGTTTCACTTGTCGCTGGCATGCTTTTCGGAGCAAGCTTAGGCCCTCTTTACGCTATATTTGCTATATTGTTCGCTTGCCTTGTCTCTTACTACGTATCCAAAGCCATAATCGGCAATCAATTGATAGACGCCATCTGTAAACGGCCAACTGCTGAAAAGCTCTACAAAGAACTTCTACAAGAAAGTGGTGTGCGAACCATCTACATAACTGCCTTAGTTAGACTCTCCCCTATCATGCCTTTTGCCGCAACCAACATCCTGCTAGCAGCAGCTAAACTGAAGCTAAGCGAATTCACCATAGGTAGTCTTTTAGGGCTAGCTCCAAGAATCATCCTTGTCGCTCTCGCTGGTGCTGGATTAAAAGAACTGGACCTGTCAAAGTCGGGTGGCCAAGAATTAATTATTTTAGGAATAGCAGCGACTATAGCAACCATCGTCATTCTTGGAAAACTTTCAAAAAAGATACTCCATAAGACCTTAACTACCGAGCAAGAAACCAAGCTAGGTTAACTCACTCTCCAACACTTAGTAAAATTCAGCTTGAATAAAACCTATTCATTCTCATGAGTATTTGCCTGCCCCACTTTCAAAAAACTTAATCGTGGTTAATGTTAATTATTAAAATTTTAAAAGAAAGAGACTTTTTTAATGGGAAGAACATTCGAAAACCGTAAGCATGCCATGCTTAAAAGATCCGGCACACTAGCGAAACTTTACTCAAAGTACAGCAAAGAAATCTATGTTTGTGCCAAGCAAGGCGGCCATGAAATTGACGGTAATCCTGCTCTTAAACGCTTGATTGATAAAGCCAAGAAAGAACAAGTGGCTTCACACGTTATTGAGAACGCTATTAAAAAAGTCAGAGACGGTGCTGGAGAAGACTACTCACCAGCAAGATACGAAGGTTACGGTCCTGGTAGTACGATGTTTATCGTTGACTGCTTAACAGACAACCCAACTAGAACTATCGCCGAAGTTCGTAACTGTTTCACAAAGTGTCAGTGTAAAATTGGTGCTCCTGGTTCAGTCGCTCACATGTTTGACCATCAAGCTATATTTGCCTTTGCTGGCGATGACGATGAAGAAGTACTTGAAGCTTTGATGATGGCCGACGTCGATGTAACGGACGTTGCAGTAGAAGGTGGCATGGTCCAAGTCTTTGCTCCGCATACAGAATTCTTCAAAACTAGAACTGCTCTTACAGACTGGAAAAGTGACCTTGAGTTCGAAGTAGACGAAATAACTTTTGAGCCACAAACGACTACACCTGTAACCGGCGACGATGTTGCAACTTTCGATAAGTTCATGACTATGCTTAACGATTGTGACGACGTTCAAGAGATCTACCACAACGGTGACGTATCTAGCTAAGACTAGAGCTGCAAAACTTTCAAAGCCCCTGAGTTGATTGACTCAGGGGCTTTTTTATGGTTCTTCACGGAATTGTGTGGTTTCTAATCTAGGCAAGAAAAAGTCGTTCTTCTGATTTAGTTTGATTTACCACAATTAAACAATCTCAGAAGGAACGACTAATGAACATAATTAACTTGCTCTCTA
>JAJPOQ010000134.1 GCA_021232515.1 Lentisphaeraceae bacterium | reverse complement strand
TGACGTTTAACTGCTGAAACTTTATCTTCTGCACTAAGGTAAGGGCGTTTATTCTCTGACATTTTGTTCTCCGTTTGATTTATAAAAACTCAAATTAACAAAATCTCAATTGCGGATTTCTAAATGAGGCAGGACAACATTATCTATTTATTTTTGAATAAATGATAAAATGAGATAGCTGAAATTATTAAGCTATTTGAGATGTTGCCATTTTGAATTAGCTGATTTAAATCAGAAATGGGTACAGTGAATACTTCTATATCTTCACCTTCATCGGGAGACGGTTGGCTTTGCAGATAGCAAGATTCGACTAAGAGTGTAAAGCAGGTATTGTTTTGTATGGCAGGGTTTGGATTGCATGAGCCGATAACTGTAGCATCGTTTCCGATGTAGCCAGTTTCTTCCTCTAGTTCTCTAAGTCCACCTACAGTTGGTTTTTCGTTGGGCTCTATACAGCCACCAGGTAATTCTATTTCAAATTTCTCAGAGCCGTGTCTGTATTGTCGAATCAGAACAACTTGTTCATTCGGAGTGATTGCTATGACATTTACCCAATCAGGAAATTGTGTTATGTAGAAATCGCCTTCGATGTTATTTCGGGGGTTAACTCTCTTTGCCACTTTAAAGTTAACAACTTTGGAACTAAATATTGTTTCTGAGCTTTTCTCTTGCCACTTTTCCAAAATTAAAACCTTCTTTATTTTTTGATTGATACAAGCTTACAAAATTCTAAAGATTCTTTCGAGCACAACTGGAAGAAGTTTTCTATAGAGTTAGTGTTGGGCAAAAATCATAAAATAAGGCTCATTCATATGTCTACTCAAATAGATCACTTCGTAACTGCTGTTGAGACGTTTACAAATTGGGTAAATGGAGAGCCTGATGAAAAAGAACTTGAAGCTGTTAAAGCATTACAGTCATTATCTTCCCTTTATACTGGCGCCATTCAACTTATGGCCGTAGATACCAATCGCGAAGAGCCTGAGTCTGAAGAAGACTACTCAGTTAGTGTTGATGAATGGAATGATGCTTATGAAAGATTAAGTAGTATGCCTTTCACATATTATAAGGAGGTTGAGTCTCCACATGAGTCTGAATCTGAAGAAAGTCTATACACAGACATTCTGGAAGATTTAACAGACATCTATCAAGATATTTTAGAAGGTTTGAAGATATATAACTCGGGATTAAGGTCACAAGCCGTTTCTCATTGGCAAATGACATTTGAGTTCCACTGGGGCCGTCATGTTCTTGGTGCCATGAAAGCCCTGCATTGTTACTTTCAGGAAGAAAGAGACTTCGCTAAGTTTGCTTAGTTACTTATTGAAGATTTTGATCTTGTCACCTTGTCTAACGTAGTCAACTCCTTCGATTGCTCTTAGGCCATCCAGGACAGAAATCTTTCCTAAATCGGTATCTCTATTAAGTTTTGGGACATTGTCAAAGCTTGCTCTATAAATGATTTCTTGTTGTTTCTTTCCAATAGGAGAGAAAATTGTGTGAGAGAAAATTTTAGGTTCGAGTTGTATTAATGTATGAATGTTTGAAAATGAATCGACATCGTGTTGAAGTGGAACACCTCTAACTTTGGGACCAAGTCTATGAAGAGAGTAAACCCACTTATCGTCAAAAAACTTTATACAATAAGAAGCATTTCTATTTTCATTGAATCCTATTATGGAATAATTACGAGTGATGATTTTTTGAGGGGTCAAGGCATCTGACATACCGAAGCTTCTTGTGGATATAAGGTCACCCTGTGAAACCTCAAAGTCTAGAAACTTTTTAGTTTCGACAGCATTTTGTAGGCGAGGATGGGATATACGACATTTGATTCTATAACGAACTGCTTTGTGAAGTGGAAAGTATTTGTTCAGACGAAGTTTTATTTTTTTTGTTTCACCAGCCCCTAGAACCAAGCCGGACGCAGGGTTCAAGTTTTCTTTGAAAGAATTAATCTTTGTTGAAAAATCATTTACTTCTGAGAGGATTAAAAACTCTATCTTTCCGCCATTCTTTCCAAATGTTAGTTGACTTCCGGAATCATTAATTACGTGTAATGTTAAATCTATGGCTTCATATTGAATAAATTTTACCTGATCCATATCCATAGCAATCTGAATTTGAGAGTAGGCAGAATTGGACAAAGCTAGACAGAAAATTAGGACTGCCAATTTGTAGGTTTTTCTTAGCATAAGTTTTGAGGTCCATTCGAAATAATTTAAAATTTTAACAAACATACAGCATCCTAGATCCAAAACAAGTTTATTTATGTTACAGAATCTTTACCAAAGCATTTTTCGTAAAACGCTTCAATACTGTTGCCACTTTTGCCGTTTCGGATATAGTAACGGCCTTGAAAAATAAAGAGTGAGAAGTTTTGACTAGAGTAGCAGTAATCGGAACAGGGAAAATGGGGCATGTACACGCCGCTGCATTTAAACAGTTGCGAACCTCAAAACTTGTTGCCTGTTGTGATGTAGATTTAAAAAAGTCTCGTGCATTTGCCCGCGAGTTTGACATAGAGAATTATTACGGTGCTGTGGAAGACTTGATTAGTCGAGAAGATTTTGATGCTGCAGTGATAGTGACTCCAAATGCCACTCATGCTGATATAATTGATAAGCTTGTAAAAAGAAAGGTGGCGATTCTATGTGAAAAGCCTCTTTCAAGCAATTACAATAGTGCACTGAAGTTAGCCAAGAAGGTTGAGAAGAATAAGATTGTCAATATGGTTAATTTTGTTCACCGTGGTTCTCCCGAACTTCTTAAAGCATCACAATTAGTCGAGAGTGGAGAAATAGGCAAAGTTATGCACGTGGAGGCGAGTTACCTTCAGAGTTGGTTGACTTCTGACTATTGGGGCGATTGGAAAACTACAGATTCTTTTTTGTGGAGACTTTCACCAGATCATGCCGGGTGCGGTGTTTTGACGGATATAGGACCGGTTCTACTCGATATGGTTTCACAAGTTGCTGGTGAAATAAAGGGAATACGTACTGATGCTAGATCATTCAGTAAGGGTGTAAGGGGAAACAAGCTTCAAGGATATAATTTAGACTCAACAGACTCAGCAGTTATGAGTGCTGACTTTACATCAGGAGCCATGGGCGCAATCCATATGACAAGGTGGGCAACAGGTCAGATGAACTCTTTAAGGTTAAGGGTCTATGGTACAGAGGGAGGCTTGACTCTAGACATAGACGATCAAGGGAACCTTCTACAACTATGTAATGGCGATGATAGACACAAGGCAAAATGGCGCAAAGTTAAGCCAGAAAAAACCACTTCAGTATGGCAGCAGTTTATTGACGCCGTAAAGACCAGTGATTTAAATGCAGACCCTTCTTTTCGTCACGCAGCTTCTCTACAGAAGCTTTTAGAAGCAAGTCTAGAAGATTAATTTTTTAATGTTAATTGATATCTTTCAATTACCCACTACATTCCGAACTCATTTTTAAACTAACCAATTTGGAGAGAATGATGGAACAAATTTCCACAGGACTAAGTTGGAGTCAGATTCAAGAGCTTTTCGACGCTGACTCAAAGTACAATCTTGTACTTAATAACTGTAAGCGCCGTGCAAGTCTTAAGAAAAGAAAAAATGGAATTGAAGAAGAGCGTACTGTTTGGCGTCTTATCATCCAAAAAGATAGTAAGAACTTTGTCCGCACAGCTTTTAGAAAAAATCTAAAAGATGTTGAAGGTGACATTGCTGGTCAAAAAGTTAACGATAAAATCGTTGCTCAGATCAATAACGTTATTTCTTAATCCTCTCAAGGATTCAAGATTTCTAGGCCATCTACTTAAGTGTAGATGGCTTTTTTTAGGTTCTTCACGGAATTGTGTGGTTTCTAATCTAGGCAAGAAAAAGTCGTTCTTCTGATTTAGTTTGATTTACCACAATTAAACAATCTCAGAAGGAACGACTAATGAACATAATTAACTTGCTCTCTAGC